>DIZZ01000137.1 GCA_002428045.1 Verrucomicrobia bacterium UBA6015 | reverse complement strand
TTAAAGGATTATTATTTTGAATTTCTTCAGAAAAAGGTGGTGCTTTTGCAAGAATTTGGTTACGAATTTCTATGTCTTCTAAAGTTATCTGCAAATATTCAACAGCTCTTTGCTGAATATCAGGGTCGAAATGCTCTCCTTGTAATAGAAAAACTGCTTGAATTTCATCAATCAAATCATCATACTTATTCGCGAGTTTTATATAAGAAGATAACACNNCGAATTCAGGAAATGTCTATTCAAAGTATCGAAGATTTTCTTTGGATCTTTCCCTGTATCTATAAGAAAATGCGAATATTCAGCTAGAACAAAGGCTGCAATCTTTACTAAAGTCTCATGAACATGTGGCACATTCAATGAATTATATAATTTTAAACAAGCATATCTTTGTAAATCAGGGGAAGCTTCTGATCCAAACCCTGTGATTATCTGTATAATTCTGAACCATATATCATCAGTCACATATTCTCCACTGCTGGAAACCAATCTAACCACCACATCGATATACCATTGCAAATCATCAGCGAATTTCTCTGCTAAAATAGCTATTTTTAACACTAGTTCTTCTCTGAATAAAAGGTCACTTTCATCAACATATTGCATCAAATCTTCGACGATTTTCGCTGCTGTTTGGTTCGTGCACATCAGGTATAATATATCTAAAGCTCTTCTTCTTATAGAGATATCATTATCTCGTAAAGACTTCAATATCGTTGGCAAATGCTCTGTAATAATCTTCACACTAGAACTCGTTGAATTGAATTTACACATCGATTCTAAGGCTAAATACCTAATANNGTCATAAAAATACCTAATAATGTGATAGTTTCATTGCGGAGTTCTTGGGGCACTGCGTTCTTATAACTAATTATCAAATTTGCAGCTTCGAAGAGAATACCATGATCTGCATTGTTTTTATTCACTGTTTTCGTCACTTCTGTCTTCTTTATGATCTTCATAAGAATATCCATCAGGAGTTGAAACGTGTTTTGATCAATAGGAGGAGGGAATTCCTGTAAAATCTTCAATAATTTGACTTGTATCCAAGGATTCGGGGTTGAATAATACAAATAATCTTGCGAACAATCTCTGCTGATCACTAATTTATGCAATAATTTCACTACTTTCTGCAATAATTCATCAAAGGAACTCTGAGGAAAATAGCCTACGATTCCAAGAACAAAAGAACAAACTGCTGAAAGAAAACCGAGACTAAGGTATTTCTGATTGAACATCGCTAAAGCCGGTAAAGCCCAATCGGCAGCATTGAATTTTTCTCTATATTTGCGATAGATTCGTAAAAGGCAAAGAATGGCTTTTTTTCTGACAAATAATGAATATCTGGTGTTTTCTGTGAGAGCAATCTTCGCAACTTCTCCATGTAAATTCTCTACTAATTCCTGTGGAGCTAAAGAACCTATCATGGCTAAAGCCAAAGACTGATTGATTTCATTGGAACTTAACAAATCAAACGTCGATGCGACATACTTTAGCCGATCGGCGGTTATCTCTCTGCAAGCGAATTGTTAGTATTCAATGAATTCCGTTCACGCAACGGCAAATAGATCCGGAAGACGCTGCCTTCGCCAAGTCGACTTTCCGCAGACACCCTGCCGCCATGCGCCATGGCGATATGCCGCACTATGGAAAGCCCGAGCCCTGTGCCCCCCAATTGGCGGCTACGCCCCTTGTCCACACGGTAAAACCGTTCAAAGATACGTTCCAGATGACGTTGCTCGATGCCACTGCCGTTATCAAGCACGGAAACCATAATCTCGCCCTCGCGACGGACGGCGGCCACCGTGACAGCGCTGTCCTCGCCGCTATACTTGATGGCATTATCCAGCAGATTGACAAGTGCCTGCTCGAACAAGTGCGGACTCAGATCCGTCGCCAGTTGGGGGTCACACTCGAGTTGTACCGTAATCCGGCGTTTTTCCGCCTGTGCCCGGCAGACGTCAATGGCCGCTTCCACCAGCGGGCGCATCGGTAAATACTCCAGACGGATCGCCTGCGTCCGCTCCTGATGTTCCACCGACGAAAGCAGCAGCAGATCCGCAACAATGGCATTCAGATGCTCGGCCTGCCGGGCCACGATCCCCAAGAATCGGGTCCTGGCAACCGGGTCTTCGGCCGCGCCGTCCATCAGGGTTTCCACAAATCCCTTGATCGAGGTAATCGGGGTCTTGAGCTCATGCGAGACATTCGCCACAAAATCCTGCCGCATTTTCTCAAGCTGCCGGATGCGCGTCATATCCTGCATGACCACCAGCGCCCCGATCCGCATGCCCTCGTGATTGCGCAGCGCCGTACCGCGGACGGCCAATTGAACGGATTCACGCCCGCCCGATATCTCTACATCACCATCGACCAGTTCATCCCCTGCCAAGGCCTGCTTCAGCATCCGCTGCAACCCTGAATTACGAACCAGTGTCTCTATCTGGTCGCCAATCACTTGGCGGCCCTCCAGCTTCAGCAGGCGCAACGCCGCCTGATTGATATGGATGATCCGCCGCTGCTCATCAACCGCCAGCAGCCCCTCGGACATTGAATCAAACACCGCCGTGCGGGTATTGCGTTCATGGGCCAGCTCATGAAGACGCGAGTCAAGCTGGCTCGCCATGCGATTGATCGCATCGGCCAGCTCCGCCATTTCAACCGACCCGGAGACCGGCAACCGGTAGGAAAGATCCCCCTGGGCGAACCGCAGCACGCCTTGCCGCATCGACTCCAGCGGTTTCGTCAAGCGCCGGGCAACAAGGAGACCGGCAATCACCGCCAGCAGGATCGCGACCAGCGCGGCCCCGGCAAACTGCCGGAAGACGTCCCCGATCGCCTCGTCAATATCGGTGAATGGCATCGCCACCCGTACATACATCACATCCTTGCCGTCCACGCTCAGCGGCGTTACCATGTAAAGCATCCGCTTTTGCACGGTTGAACTATAACGGTCCACCACCTGCCTTTTGCGGGCGATCGCGGCTTGTACCTCGGGCCGGCGAATGTGGTTCTCCATGACCGCCGGATCTTCGTCCGAATCCCCGATAACACGTCCATCGGCCAGCAGGACGGTCAGCCGTACCGGCAGCCGTTGACCCAGGTCGCGACAGAGCAGGGCGACCTGCGCCTCGGGAAGCAGGCCCCCGTCAGGCGTGCGTATGGCCCGCTCAAGCAGCAGCGTCTGCGAGAGCAGTTCGCGTTCAAGCTGCGACTGGTACATGCGCTCGGTCCGCCGCAAGGCAAACCATGTAACCATGCACAAGGACAGCAATATGATCAGCACGTACGATGGAAATATCTGCCACAAAAGACGCTGTCGTTTCATTTTTCGGTGTCCTGCTGGTTAAATTCCCGATGCAAAGCGATACCCCACCCCTCGCACAGTCTCGATCAATGCGCCATGCCGACCCAGCTTACGCCGCAACCCGACAATCTGGACATCTACGGAACGGTCGGTGACCGGATAATCCTCGCCCTTGACGGCATCCACAATCTGGTAGCGGGTGAACACCACGCCAGGGCGGCGCACCAGCGTTTCGAGTACACGGAATTCGGTCAGGGTCAACTCCACCAGGCGTCCGGCAAGGCGGACCTCATGGTGCAGATTATCGATTTCAATATCGCCCCGACGCAAGACCTTGGATTGCTCCTCTGCCGGTACGTCGACCGACCTGCGCCGGATGGCGCGCACACGGGCCAGCAGGACCCGCGGACTGAACGGCTTGGTGATGTAATCATCCGCGCCCAGCTCGAGACCGGCCACAATGTCCGCCTCGGCACTCTTGGCGGTCAGCATGATCACAGGCACATCGCGAGTCTTGTCATCCGCCCGTAGACGGCGACACACGCTCAACCCATCCATCCCCGGAAGCATCAGATCAAGCAACACCAGATCCGGCGGAGCGGCAAGTGCCGCCTTCAGTCCCGCTTCCCCCGAAGGATGACAGGAAACCTTGTAGTTTTCCTTCTCGAGATTAAAGCGGATGAGTTCCTGAATATCGGCCTCATCCTCAATCACCAAGATCCGCTCGCCAGCCATGCGCCACCCCTTTCAACGGCATCACCTGCCGAGAATCTACGCCACCTCGAATTAATAGGCAAGCGTAAGTGCGCACGGTTAGCATTCTGTTAGCAAACCGTTCTATTTGCGTAAAGCGCCGATCATCGAGAGCATCACCCCGCCGCCGCGCCATACAAAGCACCCTTCCCAAACCCCAAACGCCGCAACCACCACGAAATCCATGGACAGTGAGTCGGATGGGACTCCACAAAAAGGTTTGGATAGAGTTTAGGGCAGTTCTCAACATCTATTTGTTAAAGACCTTACCTTGAGCAAAGACAACCGCAACCACCCCCCCAGTCAACTCAAATGAAGAATGGCGAGACGTGATCCGAATCCACCCTCATTTGGATATCGACGAAAGCTGTTTTTTTTGCAAGGATAGTAAAAATTCAAAGAGGAGTTGATTATGCGTATCCGTAATGTTTTTTTTGTGGGCACCTTCACGGCCCTTCTTAGCGGTCTTTCCGCCCAGGCTATCGATCGAGGGGCAGAGTCCATTGAATCACTGCGTGTCGGCGGTTTTTCCTATGATTACTATGACGGAATGGAGCTGGTGCTCGCCTCCGAGGTGGCCGTCCCCAACACCTACGGCAAATGGGCAGTGATCGCAGAACTTGGTGCTGGCGAGCTTTCCGCGGCAGACGACGAGTCGTTTGACCAGCTAAACTTAACGCTCGGCGTCAAGCACTACCTGTCCGATCTGACGAGTCTGTCGCTGCTCGGAGCCTATGCGTGGTACGACGGGGTGGATGAGTTCAATATCGGTTCGGTTCTTTTCTCAGCCCGTCAAAGCCTGGTTTATCCTGAAGAACCGCTGGTCCCGTATATCCGCGTCACGGCGGGTCTGCAGTTCATTGATCCCTCATGGGGGAGTCCGGCCCGCCAGAGCGATTCGTATGATCAATTCATCGCAGAGATCCTGGCCGGATGCGAGTTCCGCATGAACAGGGAACTGGCATTCGTGTTTGAAGCGGGCCTGTCCGAATCCGAAGCGCTGGACAATGGGGGGCCGGATCTTTCCGACGGATGGCTTGCGCGCCTGTCCATGCAGTACGACGGATTCTAACCCATGCACACCATCAACGATGCGGTCCGACTGTTTCACGCCGCCCGGCATGTCGCCATTGCAACGCATATCCGGCCCGACGGGGATGCGCTCGGGTCAGCCTTCGGGTTGCGTCGGATTCTCAGCCTGGCTGGCAAGCACGCCGCCGTGGTGGCGCTGGACCCGGTGCCCGAGCGGTACCAATTCATGGTTCGCGACGAGATCCTCCTGCCCGCCAGTGCCACCGGCCCCAGGGACTGGGACCTGCTGACCGTTCTCGATACCGGAGTGATGGATCGCGCGAGTGCCGCCCTTCGCGATTGGCTGCCGCTGGTGACCTGCCTGAATATCGACCATCATCCGACCAATACCGGTTTCGGTAACGTCAACTACGTCAACCCCGCCGCCAGTTCCACGGGGGAGATGGTCTGCGATATCGCCCGGGCCGCCGGGTATGCCATTCCCGCCGAGGCCGCCGAGGCCCTCTGGATCGCCATCATCACCGATACCGGACGCTTTGCCTTCAGCAATACGACCCCCGCCGCGTTGCAGACGGCCGCCACCTTGGTGCAAACCGGAGGAGTGGCCACCAATCGGATCAATGACCAGATCTTCAACAGCACCACAGCGGCCCAGCTCCGCCTGCATGGACGGGCCATCAACAGCCTGGAATTGCTCCACGAGGGGCGTCTGGCCATGGTATCCCTTTCACGCGAGGATCTTGCCGACTGCGGTTGCCGTGGCGAGGATACCGAGGATATCATCACCATCCCCCGCCGGATCACCGGGGTCGAAGTGGCCCTCTTTGCCTACGAACTACCGGGGGAAGCACGTAACACCAAGATCAGCCTGCGTGCCTCCGTCCCGCATGATGCCGCCGCGTTCTGCCAGGCGCTGGGCGGCGGCGGACATGCCCGCGCGGCAGGCTGCACCGTGGAGCTGCCGCTGGCGGAAGCCCGCCGGAAAATCCTGGAAGCGATAGGCAAAGCATGGTTCCCGGCATAGACTTGCAGATTCCCTGGCTGGCGCTTGGCTCGCTGCTGCACATCCTTTCTTTCCTGCTGATCTGCCTGCACTGCCTGCAGAATCGTCGCGAAGAGGCGGCCGCCACCATCCTATGGATGTTCCTCGGCTGGTCGCTCCCGGTGCTGGGCCCATTCCTATACCTCACCATCGGCGTCGACCGGCTAACCCCCCGAGGAACGCAAAACCGCGAAAAAAACCTTCGTTTCCGCCAGGAGTGCCTGGCTCGCGAAGACCTGCTGCCCCTGGCGTACTGGCACGCCGTTCCGACGGATAAAATCAACGCCGAGCTGAGCTCTCCAAGCGATAGTGAACTCAACCGCGCGATCGACACCCTCATTCCTGATTATCCCCTATTGGCCGGTAATTCGGTATCGCCCTTGATCACAGGTGACGAGGCCTTCCCCGCGATGCTGGAAATGATCGACCGGGCCCGCCACCATATCCACCTGCAGAGTTTCATCATCAAGCCGGATCGCACCGCCCGACTGCTGCTCAAGCATCTCTGTGCCAAGGCGCGCGAGGGGGTTACCGTGCGCGTTCTTTACGACCGGTTCGGATCCACTCAGGCGGCACTCAGCGGCTTCTTCCGCTTCTACCGCAGGGTACCGAACCTGACGATCCTTGGATGGACCCAGGTCAACTTGCTCAAACGCAATTTCCAGCTCAATCTGCGCAATCACCGCAAGGTGCTGATTGTCGATGGCCGGGCCGCCTGCTTTGGCGGGATCAATATCAGCCGCGAGAACATCACGCGCCGCCGCCGGCCGCCGATCCGCGATTATCATTTCCGTGTCGAAGGCCCCGTGGTGCAGCAGCTCCAGTATGCCTTCCTGCAGGACTGGTTCTTCATCAGCGGGGATTCGCCCGATAAGCTGCTTCAGGAAGCCTGCTTCCCCGCCATTCCACCGGCTGGCACGATCCCGGCCCGGGTGATCAACAGCGGGCCAACCTCCTATCTGCAGACCATCACGGATGTCTTCTTCATGGCGATTGTCCAGGCGCGACACCAGCTCCTGATCGTCACGCCCTATTTCGTGCCCTCGCCGGACATCCTGCGCGCCCTGCGATCCGCCGCCTTGCGCGGGGTGGAGGTGCGCCTGATCCTGCCCGAACGGAACAATCATTTCTATGCGGGTTGGGCCTCCCGTGCGCTTTACCAGGACATCCTGGCGGCCGGGGTGCGCATCTTCCACCGGCAGCCGCCGTTCATCCATGCCAAGGCCGTCGTGATCGACAGCCGCACCGCCATCGTCGGCTCGGCCAACTGGGATGTCCGCAGCCTACGCCTGAATTACGAGACCAGCATGATCCTTTACGACGAAACCTTTGCCAACCGCCTCAAGGCGATCATCCTCGAGGACGAGGCCCTCAGCAGCGAGATCATCCTACCCATCTGGAACCAACGTCCCGCCTGGCACCGCCTCGTCGAGAATGCATGCAGTCTCCTGACCCCGATTTTATGATTTTTTGCCTGAATCCGCTTGCACTTTGCCTGCCAACCCGCTATGGTTTGGCACGTTTTGCGATAGCACTGCATGGAGAGGTGTCAGAGTGGCCGATTGAGCACGCTTGGAAAGCGTGTGAACCTTTACCGGTTCCGCGGGTTCGAATCCCGCCCTCTCCGCCATGCAGGCGGGATGAGAACCCACAGGGTTCGAGCGCGACCAACGGGAGCAACAGGCAGCCGACAGGCTGCGCCCGAAGGGCCAAGCGCAACGCGCGCAGCAATCCCGCCCTCTCCGCCATGCAGGCGGGATGAGAACCCGTAGGGTTCGAGCGCGACCAACGGGAGCAACAGGCAGCCGACAGGCTGCGCCCGAAGGGCCAAGCGAAGCGCGTCCCGTCAATCCAGACCAGGCAAATGCTTCTGCGGTTCGCTTACGATCTCGGCCTCGGAGCTATCGGCATAGACGCCCTCTGAAACGACTCGTGTCGTGACCTCGTCAAGATACTGCCGGAGGGTCGCGTTGAGTTCCTGGTACTCAGGCCAAAGTGTCGTGTCGAGAAATTGCTTCGGGATCTTCGCCATCACCGTCGTATAACGCTGACGGTAATACCGGTACGGCCGAATATTATACCGCCGCAGGAGCGCAACGAACAACTGCCGAGACCACATGTCCGCCATACTGAAATGGTACTCCACAGGTGGATCAAGCTGGGCCACTGCCGCGAGACGCTGACGGATTCTATCCAGCGCGTTAGCAGCGGCAACTCGCTCCCCCGGTGTCGTAGCCCCTGCGTGAAGTCTTTCGATACTCTGTAGTTTTTCAATTAGTTTCTGTTCGTCAATCATGCTCCTGCCGCATCCTTTTTTAAACATGTTACCCCGACTGTCCAGTTTCGATCGGTTTATCGGGCCAAAACGGCCCGATAATTGGCCCGATTCCTGATTTCCGTGTTACCAACACGAACCCTCCTGAAAATCTTTTCCAGCACTATTTTCTCCGCCTGCCCCTCCCCTGGCGGCATCGCCCATCAAACTTGGTTTAGAAGGATGGCTCCCCGCCACGCCCTACGTTTAGCTTGTGTAAGTCTTTGCACATGAGAATATTGACTATATTTCTCAAGCTAAACATCAATCTTTTCAAGCTAAAACTCATGCCCATTAGATTGACTCATTCAGACACCTTTACCCGACAGAAATAATGGCATCCAGGTTGTAGAATTTCACCGGGCGGGTCTGTGTTTTCCCCTCGATCGCACCGTGCCGAGTGGTATGTTCCAAAATGGAAACAACCTCTTTTTCATCGAGTTCCCCGGACTCGAAGATATTACTCAGGTGCTTGGTGATCGCTGGTCGTTGAACCCCGAACAACTCAGCGATACGTTCCTGCGGCAACCAGATCGTTTCGTCATGCAGAATGCATTCCACCTTTACCTGACCGTCCGGCGCGGTGTACAGCAGGAAATCGGTCAACTGATCTCGTGTTGTCAATCGGCGTTCATTATCCTGATCCATGACAAGCTCCTGTCTCCATCCTTGCCCATCAGCATACATTCAACCCCAACACAAAAATCTATTTTCTATTTATCGGCCTGCCACTGACAGCGCCAAATGAAGAACGAAGAGACCCCCCGTCCCCATGAGCCTTCAGAATCGGCGTGTTTTGATAGTTCCATTCGGTTATCTGTCATGCATTTGCTCCCGCGCGATTGATCTTCTCTTTTTCTTTTCGGCACCGTGTGCCGTATTTGGCGGGGGACTCTTTTACGCTGAAGCCGATTTTGCGTTGGGGTGGTGGTAGTGGCGGGGCGGGATGCTCCGGTGGATCGATCAGGTCCAGGATGCGCTGCATGACGTCGACGATGGCGGCATCGTGTGAATCGAGCCGTGATTTGACTTCGCGTTCGAGTGTGGCCAGCTTTCGCGCCAGTTCCCTTGTGTCGGAGAGTGCCGTCCGCATTTTCGTGAAGGCGCGTACCACAAACACGCTCATCTCGACGGCTCTGGTGCTGTTGAGCACATTGGCAGCCATGAGCGCACCGTGCTCGGTAAAGACACGTGGCAGGTATTTGATGTTTGTTCCCTGTTTCATGGTCGCATTTTGCGACCTTGATGTCTGAATACTACCAGCCTCATCCTTCGTGAGCCGAAATGCAAAATCCAGAGGAAAGCGTGCAGTGTTACGGCGAACTTGCTCGTTCAATCGCTTGGTTTCCACCCCATAGATTTCCGCTAGGTCACTATCCAGAATCACTTTCTCGCCGCGAATCGTGAAAATCCGATCTTGCAGACTATGCTCGGTCGCCTTTGCCAACACAGTCTGCTCTTTCTTTTTGGCTACCATTACAATTCCCTCCCGCTCCACATACCGTCCCATATACCAGAAGAAGCAAACAGCCCATATTTCCAAGGTTCTTACTGCTTATTTGCCAGTCCGCCGTTCTTTGCAACACAGCAATCAATTAACAGAGAATTTTGCCAAATATTCTCTGATAATTGATTCCCGCAGTTTTGTGCCGACAATCAACCAAAGCCAAAACGCGCATTATTTTGGCATTAGTTGATTCTCAACGCCAAACACCGTTGACTCCTCCATATTTCTCCGGCTGGCATAGTGCAACAGGAGGAACGAGGGGACACTCTGGGGACTCTGCTTACACGTGCGTAATGTGGCTGCCTTAAAACGCTATTTAATAATGCTTTATGTCAATTGTAGAATGACGAGACGTGACCCTCATTCCTTGAGACAAGCTCTTTGCCTCGCTGCTTCTGTAGCTCTTCCGCAGAAAGATCGGTGCCAACACTAGGCTTTGCAGCCGTGTGAGAAACGTCACTTGCCATATTGCTATTGTCCATGTTTTGAGATCCTTTCAACACAACAAGACGTGCAAACGTGCTGGAAGAAGGAAACAAACAGTTAAATATTAGGTAAAAAGTATATGGCGAGAAAAAGGATTGTGCAAATGAAATCTCATGAAATTAGCGACCCCCTAATTGGTCGGCTAAAGTCTGGGGCTGGGGACATCTCGCCATTCTTCATTTTAATCAACTCACACTTCATCAATTGGTTACGACTGACGGACTCCGACTCGCCGACCGTAACAATCGAAATCAGCTTCTGGTACTCTCGCTCCTCAGATTCGGGGCCGCCATCCACCATCCGTTCCCCGGCGTCCAAAAAGGCTTCCCGAGGCTCGTTCCATCCCCATTCCACCCCTTGTTCAAAACGCATGCAACGTACCACCGAATGCCGCCCGGCGCAATGGTTTTGCGCAGGTTTCTTCTGCCTCGCAGCCTATCGGCCGCTGTCGGGAGGTTATGATGCCGTCGTGAGGCTGAACAGTTGCCAGCAGGCTTTCGCCGACCGGCCTCTTGTTGAGCGCGCGAAATAGATTTTCAGAATACGCCCCTGGTCGTCCTCCACCTGATACCAATGCTTGCGGACGTACTGCTCGCCGCTGCCGTGACGGCAGGGCCCGGTCTCCCGCCATTCACGCTGGATCTTTACAATCCTGAGCGCGGCACCCCGCCAGGTGAATTCACGCGGCAACCCGGGCTCCCCCGCCGCCATGCGCCCCGCATCAAAGGTCGCCGCGCCCGGTTCCAGCGCTTCCGATATGAATTTCTCACTCACGCACTCCCAGGCCTTTTCGCCAGATATTCCTCTGGTTCTTCGGCAACGGCACGAATCCCGCGCTCATCTGGCGCGCACTCACTCCAACTGGCGGCGAGTTCGATCAGCCGCGGTCCGCACTCCGGCCAATCGTGCAGCGTGGCCGGGTCGAAGTCCGCGCCATTGGGCCAGACCAACGTGCCGAACTCCTCGTCCAGGCGCACGGCACTGAATATTGCCGGATCGCGCAGAGGCGCGAACAATTCGCCCCGCAAGACAGGTTCGAAGTCGATTTCCCGGCACGTTCCGTCATCAAACGACACCATAAGCCGGTATCCCCCGGCAGGTTTGTAAGCCGTGATTCTGTAAATGTGTCTTTTCATCCTGACTCCCCTCAATGCAATGGCTCGATAGTCATAGGCGGACGGCCCTTCTGCAGGAGCACCCAATCCCGCATGAGTTCGTCCTGGTGCAGTTCCGCCCAGGCTTCAACGAGGCGGCTCTGGCGTTGCGGCAATGACCCTTCGAGCCGTTCAACCGGATCGATTCCGTAGACGGCGGCATGCTCCTGATACTGAACATGGAAATGAGCCGTCGCATGCGGAGCGCCCGCCTCCGCGAACATCCGAATCACAATCCCCAAAAATCGACATAGCTCAGGCATGATAGTGATCTTTGTTCAAAACGCCTGCAACGTACCACCGAATGCCGCCCGGCGCAATGGTTTTGCTGATTCACGTATGAGGGTGGCGGCCTGCTCCCGGTTCATGGATTCTCCTCTAAAACTTCCCAGTGGCCGCCTTTGTCGGGACCAACACGTCGTAATTTCCCCGCATCCTGCAGCTTTTTGATGTTTTTCTCAATGGCACGCGTTGTAATCTTAACATGATCGGCCAGTTGGAAAATGGTCATGTCTTTATCTTTGCACAGTAATTCCAGAATTTTCTCCGAACTTTTCTCCGGCGCTTCTTGGGTAGTACTACCCTTGTCGCCTGCCTGGCCTTTCACCGAACTTTTCACCGAATCTTCTACCAACCCTTCTACCAACCCTGCCCCAGAACTGTCTACCTGCGTTTCTCCCCGCGTTTCTACCCCCGTTTTCACCGAACTTTTCACCGACGTTTCCGGGTGTTCTTCCGGTCCGGCCTTATCGGGCACGACGCCTTTGAATTCGACCATCATACTGGTAGGCTCGGATTCAGCAGCGGATTTGTGGGATTTCATCAGCCTCTTCACCGTCCAGCCTGGCGGCAGACAGCCATCGTTATAGAAGCGTATTCTATCCTCATAGACTCGGATTTGTATCGGCACGCCGGTGCTGTAGTCTCTATGTACAAGCGCATTGTGCAGAACTTCCCGCAGGGCGTCGCGCGGAAACAGGAAGCGATCAATACGCCGCACACCCTCGTAGTGGATGTAGGCTTTCATGTACTTTGTGAGGAGCAAATCGAAGGGCCTCTGTGCTTGGGCGAACAAGTTGCCATGCACTTCATCCTGATATCGACCTCTCAAGCTGATCGCTGACGGATAAGGCTCAACCTCTATCTCCAGGTACTCCTTGCCCTGCGCGGTCTTCAGATTGACAGCAACCATGATGCCAAGCAGATCACGGATCTTGTTGGGGAGATCTTCTAGGCGTCTTCTTGCATTGGATATGCCGACAACCTCGCCCGCGTTATCCTTGCCGATCACCAGCCGACCACCCTGCGCATTGGCAAAGCCGCAAATCCACTTCAGGTAGTCGTCGTCCCAGGATTTCTTCCATTCGTTATTCTGCTGTTCTTTCATAATCAGCTTATTTCCAGCTCCATCGCCGCCTGAACATAATCACCCTGTTTCGTCTAACCTCTTTATCCGGCGCAGCCCCGCTATGCGGTACGAAAACGGAAGCCAATTTCGACTTTCTGCTTTCTACTTTACCCCAATATGCCCCGCCGCCTGAACATAATCACACCCTGTTTCATTCTCCCGCCAGCCGCCGCCCCGCGCAAGTGAAGAATGGCGGACTCGACCCTACACCCCTTGGAAATTGGGGCCATGGCGATCACTTGAGCACCTCCCAGTGGCCGCCGTTGGCGGGACCAATCCGTTTCAGCCGGTTTTCATCTTGAAGCTTTCGAGTCTGCTTCAGGACGGCTCTCTTAGAGATACCCAACCGTTCACCCATACGCTCGGTGGATATTGTGCTGTCGCCAGCAATCAACGCAATGATACGTTCTTCCGTTTTCGGTGAACTTTTCGATGAACTTTTCGGTGAACTCTTTTCCTGCGTTTCACCGACCTTTTCACCCACAGTTTCCCCCACAGTCGTCCCTCTTGCCGCAGGGGAGTGCTCCTCGTCGAAACCTCTCTGGTACGACGGTCGGTCAAAGGCGGCGATAAAAATGTCCGCCATTTCCCGAAACTTCACATCGGGCTCGTACTTGAGGATCAGCGGCATACCGCGGCCCCA
>DIZZ01000044.1 GCA_002428045.1 Verrucomicrobia bacterium UBA6015 | reverse complement strand
CCTGCCGACAAGGTGATGATCACGGGCGACACGCTGTTTGCGGGCTCCGCCGGACGCACCGACCTGCCGGGCGGCAGCACCGCCACCCTGCAAGCCTCTCTGCGCCACCTGCGAACGTTCGCCGATGATACCTGTATCTATCCCGGTCACGGTCTGGAAAGTACGCTCGGCCAAGAGAAGCGAACCAACCCGTTCATGCAATAATCGACGGAGGCTGCGCCATGCTTACCATCCATGCGACCGGCATCGATACCGATGCCATCATCCGGGACATTCACGCCAAGGTTAAACAGAACGCTGAACAGGGTGTGTACCACCGCGCCAGCTTGGGCGAGACCTCGCGGCAGACCGCCTTCGCTTTCAAGGATAATGCCGAATTCCTGCGCTTCTACCTGGAAACGCTGCGCGAGAATGCATTTGTGGATATCGCCGACTTTGAAATCACCGAAAAGCGACCTCGCTTCCGGCGGACATTGATCGCCCTGAAAAAGACGCTCTGGTCGCTGCTGCGCTTCTATACCTACCGCCTCTGGTCCCAGCAGAACCAGATCAACGGCTTGCTGCTAGCGGCAGCAGAGGGCATCCACGAACAGCAGAACGAGAAGATCGCCGCGCTGGAAGCACGCCTCGCGGCACTGGAACAGCGGGACCTTACGATTCCGCACGACAAATGTCGGACACCGCGTTGACCGCGCCTGAAACATCTTTCAGTAACGTCTCAATCAGACCGACCTTCTCCAGAATGGAGCCGATCTTGAGCCGCTGCTCCGTCCGGTCACGTTCCAGGGCATCCCGGCGCTGCATCAGGTCCTCGATGGTCCCCTCCAGCATCGCGATGCGATCCTGTGCATTCTGGAATGAACGCCGCAACTGGATGATCTTGACTTCCTGATCCTCGGACGGACGATCCAGATCGTCGATTTCCATACCCTCGGGAATCGGAACCTGAACATCGTTCTGACAATCCGAGCACTTGATGGTCAGTCCAGCGCCGCGATAGTCAATCGCCAGACTTTTTCCACAAACCGGACAATCAAAGACGATATCAGTCTCCTTGATATCGTTCATATCAAGCCTTGACGATCCGATCACCCTTGATGCAGGCTGCGCAGACATTGCAGCGCACCACGCCGCCGCCCTCGACCGCTACCCGCACCCGCTGGAGATTCGGCAGGAAACGACGCCGGGTGATCCCCGTCGTGTGCAAACCAATTCCGCCCTTGCATTTCTTCAACCCGTGCCGGACAATCCGATTCCCCGTCACAGGTCCCTTGCCACATACTTCACATACTCTAGCCATTTTATTTTCCTCCAAAAGAAGATGACAATACATAAAAGTACCGCCGATATACAAGCAAAAAGTTCAACGAATCGGGAATGGGGTTCGGCTTCCGACACAGGAACAGGCACGAATGCCGATTCTACCGTCTTACGTTCTTGATTTTAGGACCGTCTTTGGCATATCTTCAGGAAAGCACTAACGGAGGGTTTTCATATGGCTGGCGCATACGATGAGTTGACGGCGGAGAATCGCAGGAAGGTGGATGACCTACTGGCGGATACCCGATCCAACGGGGGACTTGCCCCGCTGGATATCGCGGCTTTCTGGCGCGATCAGGAACTGGCGCGGGCCAATCCGTTCGGTGCCGATATCCCGCAGGTGCCGCTGGGCGCGATCTGCAACTGGGAATGCATCTTTGACGAGCTCGGCATCGAGCAGAACTGGTGGCGGTACGACCATGACAAGGAATGGGCACTGGACATCAGCCGCCAGTACAACGACATCGCCGAGAAGATCGTGGGGAAACGCCTGCTTTCGGAGGCTCCTCCTCAGCCTGCAGAGCTGGCCTGGCCCACGATCAAGGCCCTGCACGAGATCTTCGAGGCCGAGAACGTCTGGGAAGGCGACCATAACGGGAGTTGGTGGCTCAAGCAGTCAGCCCACACACAAGAGGAACTTGCCGCCCTGCTGGACCGCGTCGAGGCACGGCTGGAAAACCTGCGCGATTTCATGTTGCCGGAAAACTGGGCGTCTGAAAAGGCGCGGTTGACGGCACTCGGACGGAAAGTCCCCCTGTACCGGGGGCAGCGCGGCCCCTGCACCTTCGCCTGTTCGATCTTCGGGGTGGAAAACCTGTTGTTGTTGGCGTACGATGATCCTGACCTGTTCGCGCGGTTCCGTGATGTGCTGGGCCGGGCAATCCTGGGACGGGCACGGGTGCTCGACGAGGAGGCGGGATTGACACCGGACGCATTGCCGAGTAACTGGAGCTGGTTTGATGACAATTGCTGCATGTTCACGCCGGCTATGTACGAGACCTTTGCCATGCCGATCCACCGGGCAGTGTTCGGTACCTATGCCCCCCATCCCCAGAACCGGCGTTACCAGCACAGCGATTCGAACATGGCGCATCTGCTGCCGCTGATGGCCGAACTGGACTTTACCGGCACCAACTTCGGGCCGACGCTCACCGTGGCAGAGATCCGGCAGCACTGTCCCCATGCCGTCATCGACGGCCAGCTCGCCCCCTTCACCTTCAGCCGTAACGAGGAGGCCAACATGGTCGCCGAATTCCTGCGCGATGTCGACCAAGCCAGGGAAACGCGCGGCCTTAATTTTTCCACGGCCGGATCCATCAACAACGGTAGTCGCCTCAGCGGGATGCGACTGCTGATGGCCGCAATCCAGCGCTATGGCCGCTACGCCTGAGAGAACGACAATGACTGAATCATCCTTACGAATCACGCTCAAACCGGGGCGAGAGAAGCCCATCCTGCACGGACACCCCTGGATTTTTGAAGGGGCCCTGCGCAACCGTCCGGCCTGCCGTGTGGAAGGGGATGTGGCCGAAATCTACGATGCGGGCGGAAATTGGCTGGGACGCGGATTGCTGGCAGCGTCCGGAGCCTTGGCGGTGCGGCTGCTCACGCGCCGTGCCGATGAGCCGATTGACAGTGCCCTGTTTGCGGACCGCGTGCGCCGTGCCTGGCAACGGCGCGAGCGGATCTGGCAGCGCGAACCCGCCCTCCGCGAACACACCAACGCCTGGCGTCTGGTGCATGCCGAGGCCGATGGCCTGCCCGGCCTCGTCGCCGACCTGTTCAACGATGTCCTCTCCCTGCGCGTCGGTTGCACGCCTATCCAGCCGTGGTTGCCCACCATCATCGAAACCTTGCGCACCCTGAGCGGGGCGCGGGAGGTCGTCGTGACCGCCGACAGCGACACCCACGGCCGCGAGCCGCTGGATGCCGCCGCGATCTCCGTCCTCGGCACGGCGTCTGCCGCCCGCGTGCAAATCCGCGAGAACGGGCTGGATTTCATCGTCGACTGCGGAACCGGGCAGAAAACCGGTTTTTTCGTTGATCAGCGCCACAATCGTGCCCGCACGGCAACCTATGCACGGGGAGCCGATGTGCTCAGCGTCTACTGCTATACCGGAGCCTTCGATGTCGCCGCCGCCGCCGCTGGTGCCCGGTCCATGCTGGCGATTGATCGATCCGCCCCCGCCCTTGAACGGGCCAGGGAACACCATGCGCTCAACGCGCTGGCTGTCCCGGTCACCTACGAATGCGCCGATGCCCCGACCACACTGCGCGGGCTGCGCGACCGTTCCCGGTCGTTTGATCTGATCATCCTGGATCCACCGCGCCTGGTCGGCAGCGAGGCGCAGCGCGAAAAAGGCCTGCGTGCCTACAAGGACATCAACCTGCTCGGGATCAAACTGCTCCGCCCCGGCGGCGTGCTGGCGACTTTCTCCTGCTCGGGGCTGGTCAGCAGCGCCGATTTCCTGCGTACCGTGGCCTTCGCCGCCTCCGATGCCGGACGGACCGTGCGCATTCTCGAAACCCTGGGGCAGCCAGCCGATCATCCCGTGCCACTGGCCTTTCCGGAGGCCAGCTATCTCAAAGGTCTGATCCTGGAGGTTGACTAGGCGGCATGGACACTCATGGATCTACCGGGAGTATAACGAATGGCTGGTGAAAAGAACCTCTTTGACGTTTTCAAACGCGTCGACAAGCCCTTGACGACGGGGTATGTGCCGGCGGGCGAGCTCCTCATCCAGTTGCTGTTTGACGAGGAAGGAGCCTATCTCGAAGGGGTCGATGCCAAGGGGCGCCCCGTCGCGTTTGACTACCGCAGCAGCCATGGGGCGCTGCGCGACCTGCTCAAGGCGATGGACGCCATCAAGGAACAGCAGGAGGCGGTGATCGACTGGGACACCAACAGCGATCACATCTACCTCCACGATCATGGGCATCTGCTCTGGCTGGTACGCGCCAGCGGCATGCTGCGCGATGCGGGGATGCAACCCCTGGGCTTTGCCGATGGCATCGCCGAGATCCGCCTTGACTATACGCGCGATGCCGCCCGCCCGGACGACTGGCTGGTCGGCACGCTGCAACTGATCCACGAGGACGAGACGCTCGCGAATGCCACCGCACTGCGGATTCTCAACGAAACCCATGTGCTCTATGGCAACACCATCCACGAGACCAAACCCCTGGGGGATCACGCACGGATGCTGTCGCTTTTCAACGGTGCCCTTCCGGAGGCGTTGCTGGAGCGATCACTGTCGCTGCTCTTCTCGCACTTTACCGGCGTGACGGTTCGCTACGGCGGGCTGCGCACTGTGTTTTCGGAAGATGTTCAGGCCGAGACCTCGCTGATCTTCGAACAGGTCGACGAGACCGGCGCACTGCATCTGGATGTGGCCTTCTCGCTGCCCCGCCTGCCTCTGGATTTTGTCCGCGATTACGACATCACCCGCCTGGCCACGATCAACGAGGCGGAACAAACCATCGTCGTTCGCCAGGTGCTTTACGGCTCGGCCGCCGAGGAGCGCAAATGGCTGAACAGCGCGATCAACCGCCACCGCAAGGGCCTGGAGGCCAACGACGATGCGCTCCTGTTCCTGGACGAGAACGGGTTTGTCATCGGACGAGAGCTGGCCGCACGGTTCCTGAGCCAGGAACTAGGAGCATTGACACAGCGCTATACCTTGTTCGGGGCCGAGAAGCTCAACGCCTACAAGGTCAAGGCCGCCACGCCCAAACTGAAACTGTCGCTGGGCTACGGGATCGACTTCCTCGAGGGCGAAGCCCAGCTCGATATCGACGGGGAATCCTTCTCGCTGTTCGACGTCCTCGCGCAGCACAAGAAAAACCGCTATGTCGCCCTCAGCGACGGTTCGCGCGCGGTTCTCGACGCCCGTTATGTCGCCCAGTTGGGCCGCCTGTTCAAGAAGCATGAAAAGGGGGTAAAGGTCTCCTTCTTCGACCTGCCCATGCTGGAGGATCTGATCAGTGCCAACGCCGACCGGACACCCTTTGCGCGGGCCCGCGATGTATTCTCCGGATTCAACGCGCTCGCCACCCAACCGGTGCTGAAGGCCCCGATCAAGGGCACCCTGCGCCCCTACCAGCAGGACGGGCTCAAATGGCTTGACTATCTGCACACACACAAGCTCGGGGGGTGCCTGGCCGACGATATGGGCCTCGGCAAAACCATCCAGACCATCGCCCTGCTGGCACGGATCTATCTGGGCAAGGCAGCCTCCGGCGGCGATCTGCCCCCTTCGCTGCTGATCATGCCGCGCAGCCTGCTGTTCAACTGGAAGCGTGAACTGGACCGCTTCTGCCCCGCCATGCGGTACCAGATCTACCATGGATCGGAACGTGATCTGGACGCCGCGCTCGGCAGCCATCTGATCCTGACCACCTATAACATGCTGCGCAGCAACATCAAGGACTTCACCGAACCCGCCTTCCTGTATGTCATCCTGGATGAATCGCAGGCAATCAAGAATGTCGAGACGCAGACGACCAAGGCGGTCCTGACGCTCAAGTCAACGCACCGGCTGGCCATCAGCGGTACACCCATCGAGAACAACCTCGGCGAGCTCTATTCCCTGTTCCGGTTCCTTAATCCGGCCATGTTCGGCTCCAGCGGGGAATTCGACCGGCTTTACGCCTCCCCCATCCACCAGCACGACGACCAGGATGCCGCGCGCGAACTGCGCCGCAAGGTGTATCCCTTCATCCTGCGGCGCCTGAAACGCGACGTCCTGCGCGACCTGCCGGATAAGGTCGAGCAGTTGCTCTATGTCGACATGAGCGACGCGCAGCGCAAGCTCTACGAGACCCGGCGGGCCTTCTACCACCAGACGCTCAAGCATCGGATTGCCACGGATGGCATCGAGAAAAGCCACTTCTTCATCCTCGAAGCCCTGATGGAACTGCGCCAGGTCGCCTCGATCCCGGAGGTCAAGAGCGAGGATACCATCACCTCGCCCAAGCGCGAGATGCTGATCGAACAATTGCAGGAGGCTGCGGTCAACGGCCATAAGTCGCTCGTTTTCACCAACTTCCTGGCCACCATCGAGATGGTCTCGGCAGACTTGAAGGAACGGGGGATCGGGCATGTCACCATGACCGGTGCCACCGCCAATCGCGAAGCCCTCGTCCGGCAGTTCCAGACCCATGACGAGACGATGGTCTTCCTGATGACGCTCAAGACCGGCGGGGTCGGCCTGAACCTGACCGCCGCCGACCGGGTGTTCATCTTCGACCCCTGGTGGAACGTGGCGGCCGAAACCCAGGCGGTGGACCGCACACACCGCATCGGGCAGGACAAGACCGTATTCACCTACAAACTGATTGCACGGGACTCGATCGAGGAGAAGATCGTGATGCTGCAGGAACGTAAAAAGGCACTGTTCGACAAGGTCATATCCAGCGATGGTGCCGCCATCAAATCACTGACCGAGCAGGATGTGGACGAGATCCTGGGCTAGGAAGGGTTGTCATGCCGAATGAAATAGATATCAGGAACCTGCTGACACAGCCGTTGGACACTATCCTCAGGAAGCTTTACACCAACGGTTTCCTGAGCTGGCTGTATCAGGAGATTATCGAGCCGCTTTTCCAGACCCATCCGATGCCGCAGGTCCCGGGGGTCACGATCCCGCCAGCGGGATCAAAGAAGGCGCTACGGAAGGATGACAAGATCGAAATCATCAAGGCCGTGCTGCAGGACGACACCTTGAAGCGTGCGTTCTTTGCCCTGCTGCCCGAGCCGCTGCGGGTCGCGCTCACCGCGCTCACCTGGCATGAGCCCCGTTCTCTGGCCGCCCTTGAGACACTGGCGGGAGTCACCCTCGCCGACCCCCACCCGATTGAACCCAGACGTTCTTTTGAGCCGTTCATCGTGCGGCAACCCTATGAATTCATCTGCCTGCTCCGGAAAAACGATAATCACTACTATTACTATGACGTACGCAAGGATTCAAAAGATAATATTCATGCCTACCTTCCGTTGGCCATGCGCAAGGTGTTCAAGGGCATCATCCCTCCCCCGCCCGACTACGAACTGCGACCGATGGACGAGCCACCGCCCGCCACCCGTCGCTATCTGGCGGTGGATGCCCTGCGTGATTTGAAAGCGGCGGCCGAGTTCATCGAGCAGGGTCATGCGAAATACACCAAGAGCGAGAAGATATCAAAGGTCAGTGTCCGGAAATTCCGCGAGGTGATCCGTGGAGAGGAATTCTTCGGGTCGAAGCACAGCGGGGGCAGTGACCAGGATCTTGTCCGCACGCAGATGCTGCTCGGCATCGTCTCGTTTGCCGGGAACGCATTGAGGCAAAGCCTGTGCAATGCAACCTCGGCCGATCCGCTGAAAGAGTTGCTCCCCAAGCTATCCCCTGCGTTTCTTGAGGAGGAACTGCTCTGGCATATTAACCATAGCCGTGATGCGGGCATGTATAACCGGCATGTGGTGGCCCGGTTGACGAGATTCGCGGCAGAAATACCGACAGGAAAATGGGTGTCGGCCCAGAACATGCTGAATTATTTCAAGTACCGCGACGAAATCCCATCGGTTTTTGCAAGCACCGCCAATGCATGGATGGAGTCATCATTCCAAGGCTATGGATACCAGACCCCCTATGCGTATTATATGCGCCTGTTCTCACAGCTCGGCGAACCCCTCATCAAAGGCTATGCCTTCCTGCTGGCTACGCTGGGAATGGCCGAAATCGCCTATACGCCCCCCGAGGAAGGCCAGGTAACGCCATTCATCGGCCTGGCGGCGGTTCGGCTGACGCCACTGGGTGAATTCGTGGTCGGCAAACGCAAGACCCTCGACATCGAGGTGGCCTCCGTCCTGCGGAGCGAAGTGCTGCTCGACAGCAATCGGCTGATGGCCTCCTGCAGGAACCTGGATGCGATGACAGAGCTCGCACTCAAGCAGTTCCTGGAACGGATCACGCAGAGCCGCTTCCGCATGACGCACACATCGCTGCTGGGGGGCTGTTCCTCGCGCGAGGCGCTGGAGGAACGGATCGCGCTATTCCGGCGGGTCATCGCGGCGGAACCCCCACCCATCTGGGAGCAGTTCTTCACGCAGACCCTGAACCGGATCGCCCCCTTGCAAAGGGACGGCGAGCTCCTCGTCTTCAAGCTGGACACGGATGAGGAGACGCGCCGGCTGTTCAGCACCGATCCGGTACTGCGCAAGCACTGCCTCAAGGTGGAAGGCTATCGCATCGCCGTCCGGCACCAGGACATCAAGACCGTCTGCAAGCAACTGGAGAAAGCCGGCTGCCTCTGCCCTCCAGCAACCCTGTTGGAAACTCTGGAGAAAGCTCCATCCCACTGAAAAATCAGGCTCCGACACCGCCCACATCCCTGACCCGAAGCCGGAAGCTTCGGCCACGACCCGAACGTACCCTGGGCATCCTGCTCCGGATTGGCTGCAACCTGGCACGCCGGACGCCTTGCGCCTACGGCTTGACCACCGATACTGGCAGCGTCAGCTTGATGTCGGTGGCGACGGTACGGTTGTAGCCGATCCGCTTTTTCAGATCGCGGTCATTCTCGAACGGGATCATGGAGGGATCTTCCCCACGAATGACCCTGACAACCATGTCGGCGAACTTGAGCCCGATCTCGCGACGGTCCGTGGAGCACGCGATCGTCGCCCCGATCTTCTCCATATTGTAGACGACCGAGAAAAGCGGGATCTTGGCACGGGATGCATTTTGGTATAGCACCGGGAACGTCATATCCTGGGCAGGATCCTGCAAATGGATAACGCCTTGGGGGCGCTCCGCCATCAAGGCATCCGTGGCGGTCGTGATTTCATTCGCCGAAGTGTACGGAACCGTCTTGACCTGCATCTGATGCGTTGCCGCGATCCGGATCAGCTCATCCTTCTTGCTGACCGAGTCGGGATTGCCGGGATCATAGATGGTGCCGAGGGTGTAAATCGAAGGGCGGCATTCCGCGATCATGCCGATCAATTCCTCAAACGGCGGCACCAGATACATACCCGTTAGACGCGGCAGATGCTCGGCATCCGTTTGACCGGCTCCGAGCACAAAGGGATCCTGCAGCAGGGTGAACATTTTATTTACAGAAGGAGCACGGTCAATCGCGGCATACAGGGTCTGCGCCTGGAACAGGATCAGCAGATTGGCACGATTGTTTTCCGCTGCATCCACCAAGGACGTCAGCGTTATCATGTCTCCCTGCGCGGAACGGATGCGCAGCTTGTAATCGCGGCCATCCACCAGGCCTGCCGCCCCGAGCCCCTCACGCAGACTTTCCTCAAAACTCTGCGTATAGGAATTCTGAATGTAGGTGACCAATTCAATACGGTAGGTGTCATCCTTGCGACCGCAGGAGACTCCAACCAGTATGACAACCGAGACAAAGAACCCCAGCAACAACAGTAACTTTATTTTTTTCATGGCTTCACTCTATCGGTCACAAATGACTCATGACAAGCGTAAAATGCCGAACCCCAAGCGATGGCAGAGTTATTGCCGGATGCGGTAGAAACGGCTCGGGGCACCGTCGGGCGTAAGGACCTGCTGCTTTAGGACACCGCCTGCGGGGATATCGTTCGACAGGGGGCTGAAGGTGTTGGTTGCCCCGAGGCCCGTGGCGGTCTCGATGACACAGGGGATACCGGGCGCTGCCTGCCAGGTCAGCCGCAAGGTGCCAGCCGCCGCCGAGATGGCGCGGATGCGTAGCGGCACCGAGAAGGCCAGCGAGTAACCACCGGTCTGCACGCCTTGCGCGGCGGGCTGGATCACCAGATAGTTCGGGCTTCCGTCCGAAGCGACCTCCAGCACTCCGTTGCCGCGCCGGGACGCTCGGGGCACCACGCGGTCAGCCCCATACAGCGTCAGGATGAAATTGTCGGGGGCACCTGACAGCGTGATCTCGTAAAACACATTGGATATGCCGCCAACCGGCGTGACGGGGTTGGCAGGCATGATCTCATGCCATTGCGCAAAGCCCGCCGTCGCGATGGATCCCGTGACCCCGCCGGAAACGGGCAACAGCATCGGTTCCGGACCGAACCAGTAACCGCCGAAAATCACGAATTCATCCTCGCCAACAATCTGCAATGCCGAGTCCCCCCGGTTCAGCACGCCCGCTACAAAGGCCAGCGCATCATCCTGCGGAACCAGTACCTTGGTGGAGGTGCGGCCATCGGTGGACACATGCAGCACCCCGTCCTGTTGCAGCAGGCGCACATCCGGCCCGATCCCGAGCAGCGGCATATAGTCATCTGGATGGATGTTACGCGCCGTCCAGGTGCGCCCGATCCGGTTGCTCCAGGCGGCGCTGATCACTGGCGGCGTAAAACGCTCGGCTAGGATGGAGGAATACTCGGCAGCCCCCACGGCCTGCCGCCTGATCACCAGATCGCGGCCGTGGCTGTTGGTAAAGGCCATCGAGAACGCCGGTGCCGCGTCCGCCATGAACCAGCCATCGGTCCGCAACACCAGGTTGGTTAAGGTCAGCGGCCCGTCGGGCACATCGCGGTGATAGGTCAGCATCCCATCCTGTGCCTCGACCCGGTCGTACCCGTCGCTGCCGACATAAATCCCGGCCAGGGCATCCAGTGCGGCCTGGCTGACCGTCTGCGTCGCGAAGGGATAGGCCAGGGCATTGGTGGGCCAAGGCATACCGTCGCGTTCAAGCAGCGCAACCTGCAGCGCCAGCTTATCCGCCTCGAACGGAATCTCACTCATGGAGCTGGCGACAATGGCGACCCCCAGCTTCTTTTCCGGCAGGATCGTTAGCATCGCACCATAGGCCATCGTGCCCCCGTTCTTCCAGCAGGCCTTGCCCGCATCGTCGAGCCTCGGCTCGCTAACCGTGTCCCACCCCAACCCGGCCTTGATCCACTGGAACCGGTCCAGTGGCGCATTGGTGGAGTGATCCTGCAGCATCCGGGCACAACGGGTGGCAGACATCAGCGGGGTTCCCCCGCCCATCACGGCCTTCATGAATGCCGCCAGATCGACCGGTCTGCTGTACATCCCGCCGGTCCCGAGGATCTCGACATATTCGGCAGGCATGCGTTCGCCACCCAGGTACGGCACAGCGAGCGAATTGCTGATGGCGGGTTTGTCGCACAGGAACGAGGACCCCTGCATATCCAGCAGCGAAAAGATATTGGCATCGGCAATCTGCGCGAACGAGCGACTGCCCTCGCCGGCTAGGCGGGCAGCCTGCTCGATGACGCCTTCGAGCAGCGTAAAGCCGGTATTGCAGTAATTGTTGAGCGTGCCGGGCTCCAGCACAGGATAGGTCCGGGAGAGATCCTGCAGGGTATCGAGGTAGCCGCGCCCGGACGGCAGTGTCAGGAATCCGGCCCGGACCAGATCACCGGGCAACCCCGAATGATGCGTGAGCAGGTCCAGAACACTGATGGGACGAGCCCCCGGAAAACGCGGCAGCCAGTTCACCGACGGCGTATAATTCGTCACGGCATCGTCCAGACCGAGGGTACCGCGGTCGACGTACTGCAGCGCAGCCGCCGCCGTGAAGACTTTCGAAACCGATCCGATGCGGAATACCGTGGCGGTCGTCACGGGACTATGCGCCTCGCGGTCGGCATAGCCGAACCCGCGCGCCCAGACGGTCTCCTGGTCATCCACCAGCGCGATCGATACCCCGACCGTTCCATCCTCCGCCATCTGCGTTTCGATCCAGTCGCTGACGACGGCGATGGTGTTGGTGAAGGCCGTCCGGACCTCGAAGGACAGCACCTCCGTCACGCGACCATAGGCATTCTGCGCTGTGACCGTCACGGAATGGGTGCCGATCACGGCAGGGGCACCGGACATCGCACCGCTGGTGGTATCGTAGCCCATGCCCGCAGGCAGGCCTTCAATCAGCCAGTTGGTCGCGAAATTAAACGCCAGCGGCTGGAAACGGAAAGGCTGTCCCTGGCGGGCGGACGACACTACCGGGAAAAGGATTGGCGGTTGCCGCCCGAGGCTGCCCGCCGGAAAACCGAGATCCTGCTTGAGTAGTGCAGTCACCCCGCGCAATGCAAAGAACGAGGCGTACAACCGTTCGTCCTCATACTGGCAGTTCAGCATGGACGATACGCAGACTCCGTTATTCGTGTCAAATCGGGCGGTCGATAGAGCCCCCCACATCGTACCGTCATGCCCCCAGCCGAGGCCGTCAACCCGATTGCACCCGCGCCCGTAATCGTCAAACGTCGTCGCGCTGACCGGGTCCATCATTTGCGCCTGTGTGGCTGACGTCAGCAGGTTGGTGGAACCAAAAAAAACATGCGTCATCGCCAGCAGATCCGACAAGGTGGAGATGATGCTGCCGCATCCGAACTCGACCGAGGGATTCCAGACCGAGCGATCCTGCAGTTCCCCGTTGATCAGCATATACGTGTTCACGGCGGGATTCGGAACGATCGCCTGGTGGTTATAGGGGGCATAGGTATGGTTCAATCCCGCGGGCATCAGCACTTGGTTTTGCAGGAACGCCTGGTAATTGGTGCCGCTGACATTCTCCACGACCCGGGCCAGGATGTTGTATCCCGTGTCGGTATAGGCATAGTCCGTGCCCGGATCAAAAAGCAAGTCGGGATACAGTTGCCGGGCGACATCCACGATCTCCTCGACCGTGAATTCAAGCAACGGGTTGTTGGCCAGTTTGCCGTCGAACCAAACGGTATTGTTGGCATCTGGCAAGCCTGAGCGGTGCTGCAGCAGATGCTCGATGGTGATTTCGTTCCCGCGCGGGATATCCAGTTCGGGAGCGTAGTTGGTGACACAGCCGCTGATCTCCAGCAGGCCGCGCTGCTGAAGCAGGAAAATCGCGGCGGCGGTATAGGTCTTGGAGATACTGGCGATATGGAACGACGCCTCGCCGGTCAGCGGGCGATTATCCCCGGCACTGGGGGGTGCCTTGGCGGCAAGCCCTTCCGCCAGTACAATCGGCAGGAAGCCGGGCTGGCAGGCGGCCACACCAAGACCGGGAATCTCGGGATACTGCGCCAGTGTCCGCCGCATGGCGGCATGCGTCTCGGTGACATCGACCGTCTTGATCTCGAACGACAAGGCATTGGAGGATGTGATGCTGACAACCAGCGGGGCATCCCCCGCAGGTTCCACAACGACGCTGCCAGTGCCCACGGATACCGCCTCGAATCCGTCCTCAAAGACGCTGACTACCGCGTCTGCCGCGTTGGACGAAAGCACGAAGACAACCGAACGACCGACCCCTGCCGGCTCATAGCGGAACAGCATGTTGGTATGCGCCGAGGCCGTGCCTGCCGCCACGGCACCATTCGTTAGCAATGGAAGTTCGTCCCATGTCACAAACCGGGCGGTCAGGAAAACATTCGTGCCGGGCATCGTGACCTGCGGCGTCGGCGACATCACATCACCGAGCGCCTGGGTATCCCCCAGCCAGCCGACAAAGACCTGTCCCGCTCCGGCGGTCGGGGCACTGATCTGCGCCACCGTGTTGGAATAATGCAGGGCATATTCAGAACCGTTGATATAAACCGAAAAGAGCGGTTCGCCCCGCACGGCGGCCAACAGCTTGTCATTGGGTACGGTGCGTTCATAGAATACCTGCGCCCCGCCGGAAATAATGAATTCATCGGGGCCAATCCGATCCGTGTCGTTGGTTCCAAGCGACGGATCCCAGTTCCAAGTGTAGCCCATGGCCGTCCAGGGATAACGCGTATTGAAGTTGTTGGTGAAGAAGGCACCAAAGGCATCCTGACCCATCAGGAACCATTGGCCGGAATCGGACTGGAGACGCACCCCCGCGCGCATATTGGAATCGGCCCCAGCCACAAGATGGTAACGATTCTGCCCGTCCACGGGCGGCTCGACCGTATTCGTCAAGCTATTGTTATAAGCCGGACGAACCAGATCGGCGGGACGGACCCAGAACTGGACCAGCACCTTGCCGGATGCAGGCGGCATACCCAGGGTCATATAGACTTTCTGTTCAACATTGCTGACCGTGAGATTGGACGTGGAATAGGTCGTTGCCAGATACTCGGGCAGGTCGTCGCCGACCGTCACCCAGGAGCTGATGTAATTAGTGACGCTGCCCGAAAGATAGTACAGATCGATGGGGGCGAAGCGCACATGACCCTGCCAGGTGCCGTAGTTCCAGGTATAGGTGCTGACCTTGATCCGCCAGTCGGGAGTTTCCGCCGTGCCGAAATTGCGGCGATCGGGACCGACTGGTTCCTCCGGGACGGCCGGTATGGAACGGAGCGTGGCGGGAGGCAGGCGGTGGTACTCCGACGTAGCCACGGTGCTGTAGGATCTCAGCGTGCAGGCGACTGCTGCCAGGAAATCCGGATCATCCGCCGCCGGGACAATGCCGTCGCCGACAGGACCGATCGTATTGCGCAAAAAGGGCTGCGCCCCGGCCATTGACGCACACAAGCAAAGAAACACCACGACACGCCGCCATACATTCATTTTCATCCTCGATACGAAGTGTCCACTGCCCACGTTGGCATCATGTTTCGATGCGTCGAGCCGCGCCCGGCAAGCATCATGCGCTATTGCGTTTGCGGTATGCGCCCATGGCATCGGCCGCCAGCATGGCATCCAGCACTTTTTCCGGCGATACCTCGACGGCCTCGTGATGGATGAATTCGCCCGGTACGCACGCCTTTTCGGCAACCTTCATCAGGTCGGTCCGCGCGGCGCCAGCCAGCCCCAGATCCGCCAGTGTGGTGGGCAGCCCCACCTGCTCGCAGAACGCATACACGATGGCGGACTCCACCGGCGAGGCATCGGTCAGTTGCAACCCGGCAAGCACGCCGAAGGCCACTTTCTCACCGTGGTAGAAGGCGTGTGTCGCCTCCAGCGCCGTGAGGCCGTTGTGGATCGAATGCGCACTGGCCAGTCCGCCGCTTTCAAAGCCGATACCGCTCAGCAGGATGTTGGCCTCGACGATCCGCTCCAGGGCAGGCGTGACAAGCTGCCGCTCAACGGCCAGTTTGGCCGCCAGGCCATATTCCAGCAGCGTATCGTAGCAGAGCCTGGCCAGATTCATGCCGCTCAGGGTACTCACCCCCCGTCCGCCGCATTCATTCAGGGCTTGCGTGGCATGGCAGGACCGCGCCTCGAACCAGGTCGCCAGGGCATCGCCCATACCCGAGACCAGGAACCTGACGGGAGCCTGGGTGATGATGTCGGTATCCACCAATACGGCGGCCGGATTCGATTTCTGGTAACATGCGGACTCATAAATGCCAGCGGGGGAATAGATCACCGCGCAGCCGCTGCAGGGGGCATCCGTGGAGGCAATCGTNNGCGATCTTGGCGGTATCAATCGTCTTGCCCCCCCCCATGCCCACCACAACACGGATGTCCCGGTCATGGATAATGGCCGCCAGGCGTGCCAATTCCTGCTCACAGCATTCCCCGCCGAAACGCTCCACAAGAACACCTTCCGACGCTAGATCCAGCCCGCTCGCTGGCAGGACCTGCTTCTCCACCGTCGGCGAAGCCAGAATCATCCCGCGTTTGCCAAACAGATTGATCAAGCCCGGCAATTCGCGCAACGCACCGGCACCTTGAATATACTTCCCGGGAAATAGGGCGACTTTCATCATCATTCAGCTCCTGTATTTTTAATGGTTCCGCTTATCCATGCAGGCAATTCTAGGCATCCGGTGCTCAAAGTCAATGTGCAAGACAAGCTGGACAGCTATTCGCATTATGGGGCTGAGAGGTCGGTGGACGACCACGGCGACGACTACGCAAGACGATGGGATCGTGATTCTA
>DIZZ01000092.1:203-2655 GCA_002428045.1 Verrucomicrobia bacterium UBA6015 | reverse complement strand
CAGCGGATTCGCTTGGGTATGCAGATCGGTACCGCGATCGAACTTGCGGGGTTCCTGCTTGGCGTACAGCGGTTGGCCCAGCGTGTTCGCGGTTTCGTTGAAATCAGCCGGCGCAAAGTAGGTGCTGAAGGTGTCCACCGTTCCGATCGGGAAGCAATGTGCTTCCCCCGCCGCGATGAAGCGACGCGTCGCACCCGTGGCATCCGTAGCCTGGCCGCGATACTCCTCGAAGGTCACGCCTCCAAAGGTGAACCCGGCGCGCATGTCGTTGATCAGCACGGCACCTTGCTGCCAGTATGTGTAGGCATCCTTGACCTTGGCATGATCGGTCAGGGCATCGAAGAACTCAGGCGAGCACAGGCAGTGGATCCCCGTCATGAACTCGCCCTTGAGGTTGTCCTCAAGGTGGCGCAGGACATCGGCGCACTTCTTCTTGACGTTGGTGCCGGCGACGGCGAGTTCGAAATTGACCGTGGCCGGAGTGATGCCGAACTCGTCGTAAAGGTCGTAGATGACCGAGCCATCGGCATCCAGGATGACGCCCTTGAGTGCGCCCATGCGCAGGTGCTCCAGGGTGATCGAATGCTTGTTGCGCATGGTCTCCAGATGACGCGCCATGACACCAGCCACGGACTCCATCTCGGTTTCCGAGCCGAAGGCACGGATGCCTTGGACTTCCTCGGGCAGCACCACATCGTCGTGCGGGATGTGGGGAATGACGAAGGAGCGCACGGTGCGCTTGCCACGGGTGCCGACCGTGCCGGGCGACCCCGGCGGCATGGAGGGCAGGAGGTTGAGCACCCCGTTTTGCTCTTCGACGATGACCTGCCGGGTGCGAACGGGTTTGGCCGGAAACAGGTTGAGTGCTTCCATGCGACCGTAGCGGTTGGGAATAATATTGATGGCCGACGTGAGTGCCGCCATCGAGAAAGCCGGGGTGTTGAACACATTGTTCATGGTGATGAGTTCCTTAAGCGGATTGACGGATGAGGATGCCGCGCGCTTCGAGGGCGGCAATGGCGGCCGCTTTCTGCTCGGTGGTAATGCCGACAGGCCAGACCACAGCATTCGAGGCGACGATGGCGTGACGCGCGAGCAGCAAAGCGTCGTCGCGTTGGATTAGGGTGGCGTCGACCGCGCCCAGCAGAATGCCGGCGACGTCTTCGGTGCCATCAGTGGCGACCGGATCAAAGCGCTTCAGCTTGCCGGTGGCCGTGACGCGGCCAACGACCGCACCAAGTTCCAGGTTCTGCCCTGAGGCGACCGTGACCTGCTCGCGGGAGTAATTGAGGCGGCCTTCTTCGTACTTGAGGAGATCGCCGAGATTGACGGGTTCGCGTAGTGGCGTAAATTGGGCGTTCATGGATCAGTCCTTTCCAGTGAGTTTCTTGACGGCTTTCATGAGCAGGTTTTGCTCGGGAGAAGCCGCCTTGGTAGCGGCATCGGGATGGATCACCGAAGTGATCTCGGGGCTCTCGGCACGCAAGGCCAGCAAGACCCTTCGCACCTGAGATTCACTGGCACCTTCAGCGAGGAAGGTGGCAATGCGCTGTGGCTGACCAGCCAATTGGCAGAGTTCCGCGATCGCCAGAGCGTCGGCGCGGGCCGCTTGAGTCGCGGTTTTGATGGCATCGTCGACAACGTCATCAGTCGTCGCCGTGGTGGACGACTCGGCAGTGGATTCGGCAGGCGATTGCGTTGGGGGCAGTGTCGGTGCTTCGGGTGCAACGGGAACGTCGGGTGTTTCGAGCTTCATAGGAATCTCCTGTTGAGAGGGCGCGGAAACGGACAGGCTGTGGGCCGCCGCATTCCGCGAGCGACGTGCCGTGAGAAACGAACTAAAGTCAGTGAGAACGGTGTCGAAGCTGGCTTGCGCATCGGCGAGCCCTGCGGTCACAGCCTCGGGGCCGAAGTACAGCCCGGCTTGGGTGGAGCGAACGAAACGCGGTTCAAGGTTGCGCATCACGGCCACGTGATCGACGAAGATGCTGTAGAGCCGGTCCACCTCGGCCTGCAGTCGCACTGACGCCTCTTTGTCCAGCGGTTGGTGGGGCGAGAAATCGTTCTTCTGGTCGCCGGCGGTGATGGCCGTGTAGCGATAGCCCTCCTGGGCGTCACGCGCGGACTGATCGACGTGCATGGCAATGACGCCGATCGAGCCGACTCCGGCGGTCTGCGTCACATAGACCCGGGATGCCGCTGAGGCGATGGCGTAGGCCGCCGAGAATGCCGAGTCAGAAGCGATCGACCAGACCGGTTTCACCGCATCNNGGTTTCACGGCGTCGGCGGCACGCACTCGCCCGGCGAGTTCGAACACGCCACCGGCTTCGCCACCGGGGGAATCCACATCGAGCAGGATGCCGGTGACACTCGGGTCGGACAGAGCTGCGTCGAGCATCGCGCTGATCTCGCCATAGGACGTAAGTCCGGACGCTGCTTCCATGCCGAGCG
>DIZZ01000092.1:0-162 GCA_002428045.1 Verrucomicrobia bacterium UBA6015 | reverse complement strand
TCAGGCAGACCACGCGGGGGCGGAATCGGCAGCGAGGATTGCGGATCCGGCCAGCCAATGCGATCACCCAACACCGCCAGGATGATGTCGAGCTTGGAACGGGCGACAAGGAGCGGCGTCCCGTACAGACGGGACGCCAGGTGCGGTAGCTGCATTTCAGTT
>DIZZ01000167.1:9957-20288 GCA_002428045.1 Verrucomicrobia bacterium UBA6015 | reverse complement strand
TAATAGACCATATCATAGACATGGGCCTCTTGCCCTGATCGTTTCGTCAAGAAATTCACTGGACAAACTAACGCCTGGCATTAAACTGATCCAATGTTAACTAGGTTTATATTGATTGTTTTGACGTTGACAGCCTGCACCTCAAGCGTGCTGGCGTCTCCATTGCACCAGGCCGTACGGTCGCGCGATATCGTGACCCTCGAAGCCCTGCTTGAGTCACATACTGGCGATGCACTGAATGCGACCGAAGCGGAAGGCATAACCCCCCTGCATCTGGCGGCAGCCACGGACCAGGCCGATATGGCGAAACTGCTGTTATCGCGCGGAGCCAAGGTTGACACTGGAAATACCAAGGGGTTCACACCTCTGCACTGGGCTGCCAGCCGCGATGCTACACACACACTTCAAGTGCTGCTGGACGCTGGAGCCGATATCAACGCCAAGGCACACAACAACATCACCCCTCTACATTGGGCGGCCAGCCGTGAGTGTGTCAACGCCATCCGAGCACTCCTTGACGCGGGGGCAGATTTCGCGGCAGTCACCACCATGGGGTACACGCCCTTGCATCTGGCCGTCAAGAAGAACCCGTACTCTGAGGGGGCGGTGCTGCTCGCCGAAACGCAAGCCATCAGCGAGGACAAAGCGAGCGAGAAAGCCGCCCTTCAGCAAAGCCTGGATCTTCCCAAACCGGAACCGCCACCCCCGCTTAATGCAGAGGAACTGGCGGATGCGCCTGCCCCCGAACCTCAGGTTCAGCCGGGAATGTTCCTTGCCGTTCCCGTAGGCCTTGGCGATACGCTTAGTTTCGTGTGGATACCGGAATCAGGGGTCTGGTTCGGAAAGCATGAGATCAATAACAACCGTTATCGGCGCTTTCGCCCGGAGCATTCCAGCCGGCGTATTGAAGGGCTGACGCTTGACGATCCAGAACAACCCGCCGTGTATGTGAGCTGGCATGATGCGATGGCATATTGCGCCTGGCTCAACGCCCATTTCGCCGACCGTATCCCCGAGGGATACACGTTCCGGCTGCCCACTGAGTCCGAGTGGATGATTGCGGCCAGTGCTGGCGGCGTCCGGCAGTATCCATGGGGAGACCAATGGCCGCCCGTCTACGGGAATTTTTCAGACCATACCGCCAAGGAAACACTCTCACAATGGCGGGGAATCACGGGCTATGAGGATGGCTATGCAGTAACCGCCCCCGTGGAAAGCAGCGGAATGAATGAGCTTGGCATCTTTGGGTTAGCAGGGAATGTCTGGGAGTGGACGCTCGACTGGCAGGATCCTGCCACGCAAAACTACAAGATCCGTAAAGGTGGATCTTGGGATTTTGACGAGCAGGACAGCCTGCGTATTGATTCCCGCGGTGTCGATCGTCCGCAGGCACGCTATGACACCATTGGATTCCGTGTCGTGGTCGGCCTGGCAAACAACGAGCCCGTCAACAATCGGCAATAACGTAACGACAGGACAGGCACCCCATGCTAACGATATCCATCAACGGCACGATTCAACAGGTTTCCGAGGGAACGTGTGTTGCGGATCTCATCCCAAAGGGAGGAGAATCCATTGAAGGACAACCTCTTGTCGCCGCGTTAGTCAACAACGACTTGGTTTCATTGACCTATCCGGTGTCCGTCAATGGCGAGATCCAGTTCCTTACGGCAACCTCACCGCATGGGTGGCGCGTCTATCGATGGTCGGTTTGCTACCTGCTAGCCAAAGCCGTTGCCGATGTGGCCCCGCTGGCAGCCTTTGCGATCGAGCACGCCATTGGGCCGGGGCTCTACTGCACGTTCAACGGGAATACCCCGCTGGATACGAAGATGCTAGAACGGATCAAGACCCGTATGCTCGAATTGATCGACCAGGATCTGCCGATCGAGCGTCGCAAGATATCGTTCCTGGATGCCGTCCACACCTTTGAACGCTGTGGCTTCCACGAAAAACTGCATCTGCTGCAATACCGCAATCCACCCCGCGTAGTGATCCACTGGTGCGATGGATTCTGCGATCTGGCCCATGGGCCGCTGACCCCATCGACCGGGATACTCGGGCATTTCGATCTCATCCCCTATCCACCCGGCTTTATCCTCCAGCTCCCTGCGATTGAAGACCCCGAGCAAGTCCCTCCGTTCACCGACCAGCCACACCTCTTCCAGATTTTCAGGGAACATAAGGATTGGGGGCGTATCCTTGGCGTCACCACGGCTGGCCGCTTGAACCACATCACATACGATCGAAAAGTCGAGGGATTCATCCATACGGCCGAAGCACTGCACGAGAAAAAGCTCGGACGCATCGCTGACTTGATCGCGTCGCGTCGGCAATCCGTCCGTATCGTCCTGATTGCGGGTCCTTCCTCCGCCGGAAAAACCACGTTTGCCAAGCGCCTGGCCACCCACTTGTGCGTCAATGGCATCCAGCCGGTCACCCTCGCCACCGACGATTATTTTGTCGGCGAAGACCGTAACCCTGTGGATGCGGAAGGAAAGCCCGATTTCGAACACATTAACGCGGTTGACCTCGTTGCATTCAACCAGGATCTGCGGGCACTTATCGATGGCCTGCCGATCCAGGTGCGCCGCTTCAATTTCGAGACGCGACATCCAGAACTCAAGCAGGAAACATTGCAATTGACAGCGGGACAGATGCTGATCATCGAAGGCATCCATGGACTTAATCCACAACTGACAGACATGATTCCCGCCGAACAGAAATTCCGAATTTACGTCAACGCACTGACCCAACTGAATGTCGACAGCAGTAATCGAATATCCACCACCGACAACCGGTTGATCCGCCGCATGGTCCGCGATCATCAATTCCGCGGACACAGTGCGCTGCGGACCCTCTCGCTGTGGCCGATGGTACGGCGCGGTGAAGCTCGCTGGATTTTCCCGTTCCAGCAGGAAGCCGATGCGACGTTCAATTCCGCCCTGGATTATGAACTCGCGGTGCTTAAACCATTTGCCGAACCCTTGCTGATGCAGATCAAGCCCAATCACCCCGAGTATGCAGAGTCACGGCGACTGACGGAATTCCTACTCAACTTCATTCCGATCCAGGAGGATCTGGTGCCTCGCAATTCTATCCTTCGGGAATACATCGGTGGAAGTATGTTGCATTACTAACCCTTTTAAGGAAGCCACCATGGGAAAAGAAGACAAGCGCATGTGCAAATGGAGCACGGAGAAGATCAAGAAGGATTTCGGCGACTATTCCGAAGCGATCGGAGACGCCAGTCACGCCTGCATGAAATGCGGTCGTGTAGCAGGCTCGAAAGAACAGCTATGCAAACCCGAAAAGCGGAAATAATCGAATGATCCGCCACGTCATCTGGGACTGGAACGGCACGCTGCTTGACGATACGGAAGCCTGCGTAAACTCTGTTAATCGCATGCTCGAGGTGCGGCGGTTTCCCTTAATCACCGTTGAAGCCTATCGACAGATCTTTGATTTCCCGGTCATACGCTACTACGAAAAGCTGGGATTCAACCTGGCAACCGAGAACTGGGATGCCATCGCCGTTGAGTTCCATCGGCATTATGCCGAATATGCCCGCCACGCACCGCTGCGCCATGGCATTGAGCACGTGCTGGCGACCCTGAGCGAAACGGGATTCGAAATGTCGATCCTCTCCGCTAGCGAAATAAACATCCTGAACCGGATGCTCACTGAACATGGCATCCGCAACTATTTCCGCCACATTTCCGGACTCGACAACCTGCACGCCGCCTCCAAGCTGGAAAACGGAAAAATGCTGATCCGGCAGATCAATCTGCCTGCCGATGATGTCATCCTGGTTGGCGACACCTGCCACGACCATGATGTCGCCACAGCGATGGGCATCCGCTGCATGTTACTGACGGGAGGCCATCAACACGAATCCCGCCTGCCGTCTGACGACATGGTTCCCTCGACTGATGTCCTGATCCAAAAGATACGTTCTGAAGGTCAATTGACCGACGCCCAAGGAGTACGTCATGCCATCCCTGAACGCCATAACCGCCTTTCTTGACCGGGAACTCAAACCGAGTCAATTTAAGGACATCTCGCACAATGGACTGCAGGTTGAAAATTCAGGGAAGGTACGAAAGGTTTGTGTTGGGGTCGACGCCTCCATGGACTTTTTTGAGGCGGCCAACGCACAGGGCGCAGACCTGCTGATCTGCCACCACGGGATCAGTTGGGGCGACTCCTTGGCGAGAATCACCGCGCAGAACTATCCGCGCGTCAAATACCTGCTGGAGCATGACATGGCACTCTACGCCAGCCACCTGCCACTCGATGCCCACGCCGAACTCGGCAACAACGCCTGCATTGCCAAAGCGCTCGGCGTGCGCACCCTTCACCCCTTTGGAAACTACCATGGCGTGAACATCGGCTGCACCGGACGCCTTCCCCGGGCGCTAGCCTATGCAGCCTTGAAAGGCGAACTCGCCACCCTGTTCGGCGGCAGCCCTTATGTCTCCATGGATTTCGGCAAGGAAACAATACGCACCGTCGCGATTGTTTCCGGCGGAGCGGCGGACCTGGCCGAGGAAGCCGCGCAAAAAAATGTCGATCTCTACATCACCGGGGAGCCCATGCTTCAAACCTATAGCATCGCCAAGGAATATGGACTCAACGTCTTCTTCGGCGGCCATTACGCCACCGAAACCTTTGGCGTCCGGGCGCTGGCAGAAGCGATCAGCAACAAATTCTCAATCCCCGCAGAATTCATCAACCTGTCGGTCCCGTACTAAACTGACAATCGCACATCTCCCGCACACCGTCACGCTGTGTGCCGAGGTTGCAAAATCAAACTCGCCCAGTCGCGCGCGCATACGCTCGGCGGCCTCCTCTTCAATCTCACCGCAGGAACGCCCCGGCTTTATGGCGTCGCGCGCAAAGCGAAGCCCGCCGACGCCTGAATTCATCGATCGATATCGATGGCACCTTCATCCTGTCTCCTGGAAAATGTACCCGTTTAACGCCCAGCGATACACTCGATTTCAACCTTTGCGCCGAGAGGAAGCCTGGCCACCTCAACGGTTGAGCGAGCAGGCGCGTGATCACCAAAACACTCGGCGTAGACAGCATTCATGGCGGCAAAATCAGTCATATCCTTCAAAAATACCGTCGTTTTCAAGACATCGCCCAGCGTAAGCCCTGCCGCCTCAAGAACCGCCTTCACATTGCCAAGCACTTGCCGCGTTTGCACCTCTATCCCTCCGTCAACCAGCGTCATCGTTTTGGGGTCCAACGGGACCTGTCCCGAACAAAAGACCAGACTACCGAAGGCCTTAGCCTGAGAGTATGGGCCGATTGCAGCAGGTGCAGAATTAGTTTTGATGGTTTCCATATAAATCACTCTTCTCCTATAATATTTTAAGGAACTCCACAAGAATGCCAGGACGCTCTGGCAACTCAAACCGTTTCACTAGCACATTGCACCCAAGCCGTTTGCCAAGAAGCGGCATGGTATCGACAGGGGAATCAATAACCACATCGTAGACAGGGGCAGATAGAATACGTTTTATAATTGAGTCGGCTTTCATCAGGTGGCAATACTAACCGTCGAATCGATTCCTGTCAACAGCACCCACAGGGTTACAAAAGCAGCCCTGACACATGAGTCAGGGTTGTTTCAAAGCGGGAATTATCACCATAGCGGACGTCATTGGATGCCGTTTGACACTCCAGAGCAGGAGATGCTCCGGGCACGTCTAGCCTATACAGAACGCTGACGGACGACCTCGTAAAGCAGGATGGTCGTTGCCGAGGCGACGTTGAGCGAATCCGCCTGCCCCAGCATGGGGATGCGCACGTTGACGTCGGCCTGTTCCATCCATTGCGTGCTCAATCCGTATTGCTCGGTGCCGACCACGATCGCGGTGGGTTGCTTCAGATCGGCATCGCTGTACATCGTCTCCGTGTGCGGCGTGGCCGCTACGGTCTGGATATGGTGTTCCCGCAGCCAGGTCAACGCAGCCTCCGTGGTGGTCTCCACCACCGGCATCGAAAACAACGTACCCACGCTGGCACGTACGACATTTGGATTGTTGATGTCCGTGCAGCGGTCGCAGACGATCACGGCATCCACCCCCGCCGCATCGGCCGAGCGCAGGATCGTCCCGAGATTCCCCGGTTTTTCGATCGCCTCGGCCACCACGATGAACGGGCATTCCCGCACCGGGATCTGATCCAACGTGTAATGCACCGGCGGTGCCAGGGCGAGCAGGCCATCCGGACGATCCCGGTAGGCCATCTTGTCAAAGGCCGAGGGAAAGCACTTGATCAACTTAGCACCAGCTTCACGAGCCCGCTCCAGCAGGGCGATGTTGTTGACCCCCTGGAAATGCGTCTCGCAATAGAAGAACTCCTGCAGCGGATGCCCATTATCCAAGGCCCTTGAAATCTCGCGATACCCCTCGATCAACATCTGCGCATGCTCATCGCGATGCGAACGCTGACGAAGCCGTACCACGTCCTTGACCCGAGCATTCGCAGGACTGGTGATTTCGAGATCTGGCAGGAATTCAAGCATAAGACCGTTCAGGGATTATGCGTAATCACAGCCTGGGCATTGACCAACTGGCTGGAATTTACGTCCACCACCCCATTGGTCGATGCGTCGGTGTTTATGCCATCCGCAGGGATATTCACCGTGACCACTAGAATCTGCGAATCAGCCGAACCCTTGATCGCGGTGTAGACGGTAGACGACCCTTTGGTTGTTGACAAGACGCCAATGGTCTTATCAGTTATAGCCCATGTATAATCTTTCCACCCCGACGCCGTGAACGTGACCGACTCGCCCTTTCTCAAGGAAGCATGCGACGGCGAGATCGAAATCGAAATCTGATCGGATGATTCCGTCTCGCACCCAGCCAACGCCACGGCGACTACCGCCAGAATCATGCAGAATAACGTTTTCATAGCCATCCCTACTCAACCACCAGCAGCGGTTGCCCCTTCGTGACCGCCTCGCCATGGGCGGCGAGGAACTTGACGACCTTGCAATCTGCCGGAGCCTTGATCTGGTTGAACAGCTTCATGGCCTCGACGATGCAGACGGCCTCGCCCTTCTTGACGCTGGCACCTTCCTCCGCGAAGTTCGGCTTGCCAGGGCCTGCTGAACGATAGAACGTGCCGTTGAGCGGCGCGTCGATCGTCTTGCCAGAGACAGCCGCCGGTGCGGCCGCCGCCGGTTTTGCCTCGGTCTTGGGTGCCGCAGCGGCAAGGGCTGCCGCGGACGGCAGCGCAGGGATGACCTCGGCACTCGTCGAGGCGGCAACCCCCGCCCCTTTGAGCGAAAGCGTCAGGTCATGCCGCCGGATCGTGAATTCGTTCAACTGGAGCGCCGCAACGCGGTTGGCCAGGTCGGCGAGTTCCTTGTAGTCCGTATCGGTCAGGAAACGCTGGGCCGGGGTTTCAGCGGGAGCCGCTTGCTTCGCCGGGGCATTCTCCTTCGCCAGTTCCAGATCGGCCGGGGAGGTGGGACGCTGCTCAGTCGGCAGGGCGCGCCACTTGAAGTAGTCCAAGGCGATTTCCGGGAACATGCAGTAAGAGAGGATATCCTCCTCGCTCTCGGCCATGCCAGCGGGAATCTCGGTAGCCACGGTGGGCAGCAGCGGGGCCAGCAGGTCGGCCGGACGGCAGGTGATCGGCTTCTCGCTGCCAAGGATCTGCTTGGCGATCTTCTTATCCATCGGTGCCGGCGAACGACCATACTTGCCGCGGACGTAGTTCCGGGTCTCTTCCGTAACCATCGAGTAGCGTTGGCCCGAGAGCACATTCAGCACGGCCTGGATGCCGATGATCTGGCTGGTCGGGGTAACCAGTGGCGGATATCCCATGTCCGCACGGGTCTTCGGCAACTCCAGCAGCACTTCCGGCAGACGGTCGAGTGCCCCCTGGTCAGCAAGCTGCGAACGCAGGTTCGAGATCATGCCTCCCGGGATATGATGCAGCAGGATTTCCGGATCAATCGGATTGATCGGCATATTCGCCTGCTCCCGTTTCGGGGCGAGGGCTTCGAAATAGCGGCAGATCTTGCGGAGGCATTCCACATCCAGATTCGCGTGGTATTCCGTCTCGTTGAAGATCGCCAGCATCGTCTCGACCGGTGGCTGCGAGGAACGGCTCGACATCACCGAAATGGCGCAGTCGATGGCACCAGCACCGGCACGAACGCATTCCACATAGGTTGCCGTTCCCATGCCACTGGTGGCATGCGTATGCACCTGGATCGGCACTTTCACGGCCTTGACCAACGCCGAGACGAGACGCTCCCCACCGATCGGGGAAAGAATGCCAGCCATGTCCTTGATCACGATCGAATCCACCTCCAGCGCCTCGAGATTACGCGCCAGACGAACATACTCATCAACGGTATGGAATGCGCTGATGGTATAGGAGATCGTCCCCTGGGCATGGCCACCGTAGCGCTTGACGCTCTTGATGGACTGTTCCATGTTGCGGACATCGTTGAGGGCATCGAAAATGCGGAAGATATCCACGCCGTTCTTGCACGCCAGTTGCACGAAGCGGTCAAGCACGTCATCCGGGTAGTTCTTGTAACCGACCACATTCTGCCCGCGCAGCAACATTTGCAGGGGCGTCTTCTTGGCGGCCGCCTTGATCTGGCGCAACCGTTCCCATGGGTTCTCCCGCAGGAAGCGCAGACACACATCAAAGGTGGCCCCTCCCCACACTTCCAGGGAGTAGTACCCGGCATTATCGACCGCATCGATTATCCCCATGATATCCTTGGTGCGCATCCGCGTCGCCCAAAGCGACTGATGGGCATCGCGCAGTGTCGTATCGGTTATATGGAGCGGTATCCGTGATTTTGATTGTTTGGAAGCGTGGGCGTCAACGACCACAGCGGCCACCTTGGCCGGGGTCTTCGTCGTTGTTTTCTTGGCGGTCATAGGATCACCTTTCTTTTATGTTCAGTATTTCAAATATTTAACTATCCAACATTCCAATAATCAATCCTCAGTGCTTGGGCTGCTTGTAGCGTCCCATCGCCGCGAATTTCTTGTAGCGTAAGTCAGCCAGGCGCGAGCCCGACATCTTCTTCAGCCGCTTGATTTCCTCAAGCACAGCCGCCTTGGTCGCGGCAATCGTGGATTCCGGATCGCGGTGGGCACCACCAGCCGGCTCCTCGACAATCTTGTCGATCACACCGAGCGCGAGCAACGACTCCGCCGTGATCTTGAGAGCACCCGCCGCCTCCGGTGCCTTTTCGGCATCGCGCCACAGGATCGCGGCACAGCCCTCGGGCGGAATCACGGAATACACGGCATAGCGCAGCATCAGGATACTGTCGCCCACGGCAACCCCCAGCGCCCCGCCGCTACCGCCTTCGCCGGTAATCACGACCACGATAGGCACTTCGAGCGACGACATCTCGGTCAGGTTGCGGGCAATCGCTTCGGCCTGACCGCGCTCCTCGGCCTCCCTGCCCGGATAGGCGGCCGGGGTGTCCACCATGCACACGATCGGCAAGCTGTATTTCTCCGCCAGCTTCATCAGGCGCAAGGCCTTGCGGTACCCTTCAGGATTCGACATGCCGAAATTGTGATGGACCTTTTCCTCCACCGTGCGTCCCTTGACCATGCCGATCAACATGCAGCGTTCACCCTCGATCGTGGCAAATCCACCGATCATGGCCTTATCGTCACCCTCGCGACGATCCCCGTGCAACTCAAGAAACTCACTGCACATCCCGGCAATAAAGTCCTTGAGCAGTGGACGGTCCTGATGCCGGGCAATCTTGACGGTATCCCATGGCGTCAGGTTTTCATAGATCTTCTTGGTCAGTGATTTCAGCTTCCTTTTGAGGGCGGCCACCTCGCTGCTGAGCTGCGGGGCATCCCCGCTCTCGATCTTGCTCAGTTCGGCGATGCGCTCCTCCACGGCATTCAGTTCGTTTTCAAAATCCAGATTCATATAAAATCCCCCGATTAGGCTTTCTTGCGGCTGCTGTAAACCAACACACTGTGCAGATACTGCTTGAGGTCTGCACGCTTGACGATGGCGTCCATGAAGCCATGCTCCAGCAGATATTCCGCAGTCTGGAAATCCTCCGGGAGTTTCTGCTTGATCGTCTGCTCGATCACACGCCGCCCGGCAAACCCGATCATCGCCCCCGGCTCGGCGATATTGATGTCGCCAACCGTTGCATAACTGGCCGATACGCCACCGAATGTCGGATCCGTCATGACAGAGATGTACGGCAACCGTGCCTTATCAAGGCGCGAAATCCCGGCACAGGTCTTGGCCATCTGCATCAACGAGATAATCCCCTCGTGCATCCGAGCACCACCCGA
>DIZZ01000167.1:0-9890 GCA_002428045.1 Verrucomicrobia bacterium UBA6015 | reverse complement strand
CCGAGGAACCGGAAATCCATGACAGCGAGCACCACACGGATGCCATCGATGTTCCCGCTGCCGGTCACAACCGCCTCGTTCATGCCGGTCTTCTCAACCGTCTCCTTGGCCTTTTCCGCATAACTACCCTTGGCATCAACAAAGGAAAGCGGGTCATTGAAGGAAATATGCTGGTTGAATTCCCGGAAGGTCCCTGGATCGATAATCTGGGTAATTCGTTCCTGTGCCGTCATCCGGTCATGGAATCCGCATTTCGGGCAGACCTTGAGGGAGCGTTCATACTCCTCCTTGTAGACGTGCCCCTTGCATTTCTCGCAAACAACAAACAGGCCATCCGGAATCTGCGTCTCCGCCTGCTTTGAAGATTTATTGAACCATCCCATAACCGCTCCTTTTGGTTTTACAACAGGTTTGTATTATGATTAGGAGGACCACCGCAGATCAAGCACAAAAATCAGCATAGCAATGGATAGCCAGAAAGGCTTCATCTGCGTCGCCAGTCCAGTCGCCAGTGTTCCTTCTCCCAGTCCACCACTTTATTGTCGCAAATCGCTGGGAATAACGCTACAGTCTGGGGCGTTTTTAACCGATGGCAAAATTTATGACGGAGCCCCTTATGACACTTCGGCTTGATGACAATGCGCGTTCGTTTGAAGCCTCGTTCCAATCCCCTTCCCCGCTTTACCGCGGGGCACCTTTCTGGTCGTGGAACGGTGAACTGGAAAAGGAAGAACTGCTACGCCAGTTGGATGTATTCCGCGAGATGGGGATTGGCGGGGTCACGATCCATCCGAGAACCGGACTGACCACCGAATACCTGGGCGACACCTTTATGGAGCTCGTCAACGCCTGCCGCGAACACGCCCATGCAAATGACATGCTGACATGGCTTTACGACGAGGATCGCTGGCCTTCCGGCTTCGCGGGCGGGCTGGTCACGAAGGACAAGGCCTACCGCCAGCGCCACCTACTGTTCACACCCACCCCCTATCAAGGCGTGACCTCGGCCTGTCATAACGATTCCACGGCGGCTGGCAGCCGTCAGGAAAACGGGACCCTGCTGGCGCGCTATGCCATCGGGATTACCGACGGCCGGCTCGCCACCTACAGGCGGCTTGGGGAGGAGGAGGCAGCCCACCCCGGCGAGACGGTCTGGTATGCCTATCTGGAAGTCGATACCGACAGCACCTGGTTCAATAACCAGAGCTACGTGGATACGCTCAACCCGGCGGCAGTACGCCGGTTCATCGACGTCACGCATGAACGTTACAAGGCCACGCTGGGCCATGCCTTCGGAAAGGATGTCCCCGCCATTTTCACGGACGAGCCCCAGTTCACTCACAAGCAAAACCTGCCGTTTGCGGAGGGGAAGAAGGATGCCATTCTCCCCTGGACGGATGCGCTTGAGGCGGACTTCACCGCCCAGTTCGGAGGATCCCTCCTGGATCACCTGCCGGAAGTGATCTGGGATCTGCCAGCGGCAAGCCCATCCCTCTGGCGTTATCGCTACCATGAGTGGATCGCCGAGCGTTTCGCCTCCAGCTTTGCCGACCAGATCGGGTCATGGTGCAAGACCAATAATATCGCCTTGACGGGGCACATGATGGAGGAGCCCACGCTCCTTAGCCAATGCCGTGCGCTTGGGGAAGCGATGCGCAGTTACCGTTCGATGCAGATTCCTGGGATCGATATGCTGTGCGACTGGATGGAGTTAACCACCGCAAAGCAGGCGCAAAGCGCCGCCCGCCAGTTCGGATGTCCTGGCGTGTTGAGCGAACTCTATGGCGTCACCGGATGGCATTTCGATTTCCACGGGCACAAGCGGCAGGGCGACTGGCAAGCCGCACTCGGTGTCCTGTTCCGTGTACATCACCTGAGCTGGTACAGCATGCGCGGCGAAGCCAAGCGCGACTATCCTGCCTCCATCAGCTACCAGAGTCCATGGTACAAGGAGTATCGGACCATCGAGGATCACTTCGCCCGTGTAGGCGCGACACTCTCCCGCGGCACAGCGGTCTGCCGTGTCGCCGTGATTCACCCCATCGAGTCGTTCTGGCTCGCCTTCGGCCCGAACGACACCAGCGGGGACGAACGCGAACGCCTGGAAAACCAGTTCAGCAACCTCACTGAATGGCTGCTAAGGGGCTTGATCGACTTCGACTTTGTCGCTGAATCGCTGCTACCGGCCCAGGCACACGTGACAGACTCTGCCACCTTTACCGTGGGCAGGATGCCCTACGAGGTGGTTGTCGTGCCCGGCATGCGTACCATCCGATCCTCTACCCTGGCACAACTGGAAGCATTTGCCGATGTGGGCGGGCGCATCCTCTTCGTTGGCGAGATCCCGTCCCTCGTGGATGCGCAGGCATCACCCCGCGCCATCCTGCTTGCCGAACGCTGCGAAAGGGTCCCCTTCGAGCGGAGCCCCATGCTCCTCGCGCTGGCCCCGCATCGCGATATCCGGTTGCAGACGTCAAGTGGGAAATCCGTTGACTGCCTGCTGTACCAGATGCGCCAGGAAGGGCAACACCGGTCACTCTTCATCTGTAACACAAACCGTGAGCTTTTCTTGGGGGCAGCCAATGGGACGCTCGTCATCACCGGCGAGTTCAAGGTGAGCGCGCTGGACACAAGCAGTGGGACATCCGCTCCGGTCGCCGCCTCATACCGCCATGGAACAACCCTTATCCCGGCAGAAATTCCGGCATCCGGGCACCTTTTGCTCAGGCTGGAACCCGGGCAATGCACGGCGGGCATATCCTTGATCCCCGAACCGGGCATCGAAACGGGGCGGTTGGCCAGCCCTGTTCACGTGACTTTGGATGAGCCCAATGTCCTGCTTTTCGACAAGGCGGAATATGCGATCAACGCCGGGGCATGGATGCCGGAAGAACCGTTGCTGAACATCGAGAATATCCTTCGCCAGCACATTGGCTTACCGCGTAAACAGGGATCGATCGCACAGCCATGGGTAGATCCGTCGCCGCCCGTCGAGCGCGCGAGGATCTCACTGCGCACGACCTTCCGGTCTCAGGTGGCCGTTGCGCATGCAAGCCTGGCTCTGGAGAATATCTGCGAAAGCAAGGTCACCTTTGATGGAACCCCCGTTGAGATGCATGCCACCGGGTACTACACGGACAAGGCCATCGCAACGATTGCCCTGCCACCCTTCGAGGCCGGCACACATACCCTCGTGATTGAGCTATCGTTCACCAAGGAGACGTCCATCGAGTGGTTCTACCTGCTGGGCGATTTCGGCGTAACGACCGAGGGCATCCACGGACTGCTCTGCGCCCCCGTGCGCACCCTGTCCTTTGGCGATTGGACAACCCAGGGCCTACCCTTCTATGGCGGCAATGTAACCTATCATTGCAAGGCGACAGCCGATGGCACGGCCATCCAGATACCGCAATTCAAGGCCACGACCATCAATGTCCACAGCCAGGGGGCCACGCAAGCGATCTATCGCCCCCCCTATATGGCAGCAATGACCATCAAGGCGGGCACCCCTGTCGACATCACCCTGTTCGGGCATCGCGCGAATGCGTTCGGCCCAGTTCATCTCGCCGAGCCCGGTATGCGATGGCTGGGGCCGGGCTCCTACCGGACGGGCCGACACATGTTCAGTCCCGAATACAAACTGCACCCGCTGGGCCTCCTCAGTGCTCCGATCATCTATAAGTCAGACAAATCCGCATAACCCACCAAAGAATGAAAAAAATACTAATACCCACCAAACTTGATACGGTCACCTCCACCTTGTTAACCGCGCACGGCGATTACGATGTGATTCAGGATGATAAGACGCCATTGGCAGACCTCTTCAAATTACATGCCGATGCGTACGGCCTTGTCGTCCGTAGCGAGGTCATCACGGTAGCACTGATTGACATGCTACCAGCCCTGAAAGTGATCATTCGGGCGGGAGCCGGGGTCAATACCATCGACACGAAGTATGCCCGGACCCGCGGAATTGATGTGATGAACACGCCGGGTGCCAACTCCAATGCCGTGGCCGAGGAGGTGATCGCCATGATGCTTGCCGATGCTCGACATATTGTAGCGGCGGATGCCGATACCCGGGCGGGCGGCTGGGAGAAGAAGATATTCATGGGGCGTGAACTCGCCCACAAGACGGTTGGAATCGTCGGTCTCGGCCATATCGGCCAACTGGTCGCCAAGCGAATCAGCGGGTTTGAATGCACCCTGCTAGGCTATGATCCGGCGATTTCCACCGAACGGGCGCAACAGCTTGGCGTGAAGATGACCACCCTGGAAAATCTTTTTGCCTCCGCCGACTACATCAGCCTGCACATCCCGGAAACCCCCGAGACACGCAAGCTGATCGGGGAGCGACTGCTCAGCCACGTCAAGCCTGGCACCACGCTGGTCAATTGCGCCCGGTCCGGGATCATCGACGAGACGGCGCTTCGCGCCGTGAAGGCTTCTAAAAAACTGCGATTCCTGAACGATGTCTACGAGAAGGACGAACCCGGGGCCAAAACCGTGACCGACATCGCAGACCTCATGCTGCCCCATCTGGGTGCCAATACCGCCGAAGCCAACTATAATGCCGCCAAGCGGGCTGCCGAGCAGTTGATCGACTACGACGAAAAGGGGATTGTCAGCTTTGTGGTCAACCGGGACATACCGATCGGCCTCGATGAGCATTACTGCGACCTGGCCTACACCGTCGCCCGCCTCTGCCGCTGTATCGTCCAGGCCCCTTCGCCAAAGCTGATCGAGAGCAGCATCTATGGCTCACTCCAACCCTACAGCGACTGGCTACGCACCTCGATCGTGGCAGGCATCTGCGATGATTTCGATCGTACCAGCAGTCCACGCCAGACCGCTGACTACCTTCAGGAGATGGGGATCACCTACGAGAACCGCCCGGTCGATGTCCACAAGAAATTCGACAATTCCATCACTGTGGATCTTACCGCCGTGGTCGACAGCCAGAATGATCGCCATGTCAGTGTCCGCGGCACGGTCGAGGAAGGGGTCCTACTGATCTCACGCATCAACGAGTTCGACAAACTCTACTTCGAGCCGGTGGGATCGACGCTATTCTTCCTTTACGAGGACCGCCCGGGCGTTATCGGGGCCATCGGTCGCCTGCTGGCAGATGCGCACATCAACATCGAGGACATGCGTAACCCGCACGACAGGGAAACCAACCGTTCGCTGGCAATCCTCAAGGTCAACCAGCAGGTCAGCACCGAGGTCATGGAGCGAATTCGCACCGAGATCACGGCCCGTGCCGCCTTCTACATCAAGTTTTAACGCCTACTTGTAGGTTGCTTTCGACCCCCCGGGGGCGTCCGCTTTCTCGATATCCGTCGGGATTGTGCCGTTTCGTTTTTCGTTCAGGTAGATTTCCCATAGCTTTGCATATTTTGCAAAGACGGCAAACGAGGTGAACGTTGCCACGACAAGCCCCGGGATGCCATCCATGAAGCCGCGCTTCAGAATATAACAGCGGAAAAATCGGAGCAAGGGGCGAAACACGAGATCCGTGATCCAGAAGCGGCGTCCCTCCTTGTGTTTGCCGATCGCCGAGATCGTTGTGAATCGGTTCAAGGTGGACATTTGGTTGCTGATATCCGTATAGGTGTAATGATAAAGGGGATTGCGCAGACACTTGACGCGGCCATGCACAATTGTCCGGTCATGCGGTTCCTGCCCTCCGCATTCGCCCTTGTCCTTGCGAAACAACCGCAGCTTCAGATCGGGGTACCAGTCCCCGTGAGTGATCCAGCGTCCAAGGTACCGCACCAGCCGGGGAAACTCGTAGCCCGCGAAATCAGCCGCTGATGCGCTCTGGAATTCGCCCATAATCTCCTCCCGCAGTCCCGGGGAAATCTCCTCGTCCGCATCCAGGAAAAGAATCCATGGTCCCTGCGCCAGATCCTTGATCAGGTTTTTCTGGCCGATGTACCCCATCCATTCATGCTGATAGACCCGCTCCGTGTACTCACGGCAGATTTCCGGGGTACGATCCTTGCTGAAACTGTCGATAACAACAATCTCATTGGCCCACTTGGCACTTTCGAGACAACGTCGTATATTCTTCTCTTCGTTGCCAGCAGTGATACATACGGATATTTTTTCAGGCATAGCTAAATCTTGTCGTTAAGTGGTCAGAAATCTGTTTTACCACACCCATTTAGAAAAATACTTTAAAGAACCTCAGGATACCCTGTTTCCAAGGCACACGATGCGAGATTCCGCTACGCTTCGCAAACTCAGCCAGATGCGCTAGATACCAGTCGTAATTGCGCACCAGCGCATCCTTGTTGGAGAACTTTGGCGCATAACCAAGCACCCGCTCCGCCTTCTCGATACTCACGAAGGAATCTTCACACGCCGTCTCATAGACCCACTTATACAGCGGCGAGAGCTTGAAGGCTTCCAACAGGCGCAAGGTCCAGATCAGAGGACGTGCGGGAAAACCCAGGATTCGCTTGCCGAATCCCGCACGATCAAGCACCGCCTGGTAATCCTCGCGCATTGTCGTGAACACCTTGGCACCGATATTGAACGTATCATTCACCACGGAACGATCCAGCGTCAAGGTCAGCCAGATCGCCCCGCACAGATCCTCCACATCCAACAGTTGATAGCGGTTACGACCGCTGCCAATCATGGGGAAATGGCGACCATCCTTCGCCCAATCGTAAAACAGGGCAAAAACACCGAGGCGCTCCGGGCCGATAAACGATTTCGGTCGAATGATCGGGATGCACAACCCCTTCTGGCGGAACAGCAGGCAAACGTTTTCCGCCTCGATCTTGGCAATGCCATAGGGGCCGACCCCGTCGAGGGTGTCGTCCTCCAGCAACGGATGATGATCGGGGATGCCATAAACGGCGGTGGAAGAGATATGCACGAACCGCGCCACCGTGCCAGATGCCGCCGCCGCCTCAAGCAGCGTACGCGTCCCCCCGACATCGGTCGTCATGATCGCGTCTTCGGAATAAAGCGGCAACGCCGCCGCCGTATGAACCACCCAGGTGACCCCCTTCATGCAGCGGGCCACGACCTCCCGATCCCGGATATCCCCCTTCACGGATTCAACACGATCCCGTTCGGGATAATCGAAATCTTCGAGATCAAGCGAGACAATACGGCTAATTCCCTTCGATAACAAATGCCGGATCAGGTTGATCCCCAGAAATCCGCTGCCACCGGTAACAAGAACCTTAACGTCCATGCGATGCTCCAAGCTGTCTGCCTACGCTCCCAGCAGGCAAGGCACCGCGGGAAAAAAGATGGTGGAGGTAAGGGGGGTCGAACCCCTGACCTTCGCATTGCGAACGCGACGCTCTACCAAACTGAGCTATACCCCCCCGGAAACAATGCGTGTAACCTAGCACCATCGATGCCCCGATTCAAGCACAAATCCGGAGCCCTCGAGAACCCGGTCGTACAGGGCTCGGATAGCTGAAATTATAGCCTTGATTTGCACGTCATAGTGTTCGATATTCAGGCAGTCAGTGTCCCGTGGTTGTGGCAATCAGGTAACCAGGAGGAAGCAGGATGCGCATAGCAATGACGGTTCGGGTAATGGCGGCGGTACTTGGCCTGATGGTGCTCGCGGGTTGCACGGGCACGCCGACGGTGCAGCGTGTCGCGGTGGACGAGGTCCGCGACCTGAGCGGGCGCTGGAACGACACGGATTCTCGCCTGGTGGCGGAGGGGATGCTCGGCGACGTGTTGCGCCGTCCATGGCTTTCCGAATTCACGGCGTCGGCCGGGCGCAAACCAGTCGTGATCGTGGGCACGGTGCGCAATCTCAGTTCCGAGCATATCGAGATGGGCACGTTCGTGAAGGATATCGAGCGTGAGCTGATCAACAGCGGCGCGGTCCGTTTTGTCGCCAGCAGTGCCGAGCGCGGCGAGGTCCGTGACGAGCGCCTCGACCAGCAGTCGTTCTCCACCGAGGAGAGCGCCAAGCGGCTCGCGGCGGAAACCGGTGCCGACTACATGCTCAAGGGCGGAATCAAGACCCTGATCGACGCGGTCGACGGCCAGCAGGTCAAGTTCTACCAGATCGATATGGAGCTGATCCACGTCGAGAACAACGAGAAGGTCTGGATCGGGTCGAAGAAGATCAAGAAGGTCGTGAAGCAGGCGCGCGCCCGTCTTTGAGACCGCCTGCCAGTCACGGACGGGAGCCGGGAGGTTGAATGCGGTGCTTCTGTACAGGTTTGACGGCGGCGGCGCTGGCGGTTGTGGCGACCGGCTGCGCCAGCACGCGCACCAGCACGCAGCATCTGCTCGGGATCGAGAACCGGCTTGCCGGTCGCGATTTCGCAGCCGCGCTGGAGCAGGTCCTGGCCGCCAAGACAACGGCCTACAAGGAGAAGGACCGCATCCTCTACTACCTGGATGCGGGGATGCTCTGTCATTACAATGCACGCTGGGCGGAGAGCAACGAGTTGCTCACGCAGGCCGAGCAGGCCATCGAGGAGGCCTACACGCGCAGCGTCAGCATGGCGGCCACCGCGATCATGCTCAACGACAACGCGCTGGAATATCCCGGCGAGGACTACGAGAACATCTATCTCAATGTCTTCAAGGCGATCAACTTCCTGCAGCAGGGCACGTTCGATTCCGCGTTTGTCGAGGTGCGCCGTATCAACGACAAGCTCAACCTGCTCGAGGACAAGTACGCCAGGATGGCGACAGAGTACAACAAGACGACGCCATCCTCCGGCACGTCGAAATCCTTCCGTCCGGAGAGAACCCGCTTCCATAATTCCGCGCTGGCCCGCTACATGAGCATGCTGATGTACCGCACCGAAGGACAGCGCGACGATGCGCGAATCGATCTGCTGAAGATCAGCGATGCCTGGGGCTCGGCACGCGAGGTCTACCCCTTCCCGCTGCCGTCGTTCGCCGTGGCGCTGGCCCCTTCGCCAGATGCCTACGCCAAGCTCAATGTGCTCGGCTTCTATGGCCGCAGCCCCGACAAGCTGGCCAATACGCTTTACATCCACACGCAGCCGGACTCGGTCACGATCATGACCACGCAGCAGCAAAGCGCGGGCAACACCGAGATGACCGCGCTGGAAGTGATTCCCTGGAGCATTGGCAACGTGCTGCCGGCAGGTACAACGCTGAAATTCCAACTGCCCTACATGAAAATGCGCGTGAGCCAGGTGGGAAAGGCAGTGCTTTACCTGAACGGGTATGCGGTGACGGATCTTCAGCCGCTGGAAAGCATCGAGTCGGTGGCGTACGAGACCTTCCGGATCAAGGAGCCGCTGATCTTCCTCAAGAGCATCAGCCGCGTCATCGGCAAGACCATTATCAAGGTCAAGGCGATGGAGGAACTCAAGAAGCACGAGGATGGCGAGCTCGTCCCCGATTTCCTGGTGGACATGGCCGTGGCGGCGACGGAGAACGCGGATCTGCGGGTCGGGCAGTTCTTCCCCGCCGTGGCGGCGGTCAGCGAGATCGATGTGCCGGTCGGCGAGCACCGGGCGACGGTGGTGTATTTCGACAAGGCCGGCAACCGGCTTTACCAGGATGAACTCGGAACAGTGCAGGTGCGTCCCGGGAAACTGAACCTGCTGCAGTCGTATTATCTGAACTAGGCAAAAGGAGGCGGTTATGCAGGCATGGCGCGGGTTGGTGCTGGTCGGTGCCGGGTTGGTCCTGGGATGCGCGGTGACAGGGCCGGTAAAGGCGGCGCGGCCGGCGTGGATGGAAAATCCGCAGGTGAAGTACCCGGTCAAGTATTACCTGACGGCAGTGGGCGAGGGCGATACGCTGCAGGCGGCCGAGGCCGTCGCGGCCGGCAACCTGGCGAAGGTCTTCAGCACGCATATCACGGTCGACGAGCGCCTGACCGAGCGTTACTACGAACTGATCGGCAAGCA
>DIZZ01000194.1 GCA_002428045.1 Verrucomicrobia bacterium UBA6015 | reverse complement strand
CCGTGCCGGTCTTATCATCAATCCGTACATGCTGGTCAACCTGACAGGTGTTCTGCACGAAATACGACAGATCCGTATCGCTGAGCAGGACAAATCGCGTTTTAGCTGCCATTAGTACCGCATCCGAAAGTAAAGAGGAAAGCTTTTCTGCCCAAGCCTGCGGAAAATCCCCAGTCACTTTGAATGCGTATTCTTCAAGCACGACATGTTTGGAATTATCGCCCGGCTTTGTGATGGTAACGGCATCAGTGGTCAATGCTGTCATTTCTCCGATAAGTTCGGGAACGGGAATATCAATCTTTGCATCACGGGCAAAACGCTGTAGTGCAAGCGGGGAAGTGGCTAGCGCGAATGCGCCTTTCGCCGACCGGACGGGGAACGCAAGTAGGCGAGCCTCGCCGAAGGCGATAAGACCAGCCTTGAATGCTCCTGCATCGCCCCCCATACCAAATATTTCATCGATAATATTAATATCCAAATCACTCAAGTGATCGCGGAGCACCCCCTTGATGCTGGATCCGGGGATGATGGGGAATCCCGTGTGGCGTTCGCGCATGACGGGGCTATCGACAGCCCCGACGGAGTTGCCTGCGCCGACATGCAGCGGGGTACGGGTGAAAAGGGTCATTATTTTGGTTTCCATGTTTGTTCTCCTTGTGTTGTTGATGTCGTCAGTTGAGGTTGTTAGTTTATGTTGTTTTGTGCAAGGCGGCTGCAGACGCCGAGTCCGAAGCCTTTTTCGCCGAATATTGTCGAACGGCGGCTGACGACGACATCCCCGTTACCCCCGTTCCACGCGAGCGTGGTGGCGAGTGCTTTGAGTTCCTCATCGCTGCCGCATTTGAATAGGTAGCTCGAACCGGCAGGGACGGCGACCTGGGTCGGTTTCGGACCGGTCTGCAGATCCCAGCCGGAGAACGATAGTCCCTTGCCGATACGGGCCGCTACAAGGGTAGCGCTGAACTGCGGGGCGCGTACCATACGCTGACGCCAGGCGTCGCGACTTTCACTGGGCTGCTTTTCGATTCGTCCCTGCGGCAGGCATACCTTGCCGCTTACGGCATCCACCCAGTTGGGTAGCCAGCCGCCGGGGTGAGCATTGATGCCTTTGGCGCTGTTGACCGCGATGGCGGGAAACAGTGCCGGCGTAAGCAATGTCCAGCGCAGAAGTAGGCCGTTGCCGTTGAGCCGATTCTGTGGCAGACCGACCAACTCTTGCTGCCGCTTCATGTAGGCGATGCCCTGCTGTCCGCCGAAGACGAACGGGATGTTCTCTTCCTGTGCAATCCTGGCGAACACATCCACCTTCTCGCGAGTTTCCNNTCACGACGATCACACACTCGGCCTGTACCGCCATCCGGATCTCGGGGTGAAACCGCAGGTATTCCGCCTGGTAAAGCTGCCCCTCGACGGTGCTGCCAGTTTCCGGGTTGATGGCAATCCCGGTGTGACGCTCGTTGTCGTAAAGGCTGGGCTTAAACTCAGGAGTTAAGACTTCGCCCGCCAGATAGCGGGCGTAGTCGCTGGCATGGATCCATTGCGGAGGCTGTGCCTTGCCAAGTACGGCGGCCGAAAACATGTGCGTCAGGGGGGCGGGTAGATCAGTTAATCCCTTTGGCACGAGTTTCATTGAGTAGAGTTTGCCGCTGTCGTCGGCCGCCACATCCAGCGGGCAGGGCAGGTACAACCCCTGCTTGAATAGCGGCTTGCCCTCGTTGTCCGTCCCGTCTGCCGTCGCGTACGGGAAGAGTCCGCCGGTCTTGAGTGCCCCGAAGCGGAAGGAACTATCCTTGTTCCTGTCGCTTTCCTTGATGTTGTGCTTATGCTCCCATGTCTGCATTGCCGGCCAGCGGCGGTGGAAGGCATTGATGAAGGCACTCCAGACCTGATCCGGGCGAGGCCAGTTGGCGCCGAGCCCGGCATCGGAGGCAGACATTGGTTTTGCATCGCGCATGAACAGCACGTCGCGGGGTTCGATATGGAAGTGATAGGTCATGGTTATTCTCCCTGATGACGGTTGATAAAGGTTTCGACCAAAAACAGCTTGATGAAGTCTTCCAAATGCTTCTTGGTTTGCTCCAGCCATTGCTGGCCGAGCTGCTCAAGTGCCTGTTTCTTCTCCTTGTCCAGTCCAGCTCCCTGCTGGCCGACGACGTGCTTGAATTCCGTGATGATGACCTCGTGCATCGCAGGCAGGCTATCCATCAGGGTGTAGGGTTCGAGCAAACCGGCCAGCGCGTAGGGGAACCGTCCGGAAATTGGGGCTTCCTTGCCGCTATCTTTTTCGCGGTTGGCATGCTGCTGCATGAATTCCATGAGCTTGAGGCCTGCGCCGTCCCACTTGCTGCCCCAATGGATGATTTCGCCGGAGTGTTTATAGACGCTGACGGCAACCGCCCCGCGCCCGTAGCGCCCCTTGGCTAGTTTCTCGGCGTTCTGTGCCTCGCGCACCAGCATCTGTAGCGGTGCCTTGTTATGCCCGATGGCAATGCCGACCGAGACGTCGGCTTCCGGGCCCGGCACCATGAGCGGGTAGCCGGCACCGGCCGAGACGAAGCCAGTCTGCACGACGTTCAGCGGTAGGTTGCGTATTTCTGTTTCCGGCGATTCGCCCCGGAAGATGGCACGCAGGGTTTTGGCGCATTCGANNAGCGGTCGGAAGGGAGCATCGCGAGGACGTCGTCGCCGCCCGCATAGATGAGCTGGCCATCGAAGGCCTGCACGATCGGCTCCGCCAGCCAGGTTGAGAAGTTGGCCAGCGTCTCGCTGAGCTGCAGATGGTAGGACGGCGTCAGCAGACGCTTGATCTTTGTTTTCCCTTTACCCTTTAGAATGGCTTCCAGATGCCGCTTGGCATTCTTTGAAAGCTGATGGAGCAGTTCCGGGGTTTTCTCGCCGGAGACCCACTTGCCCATTTCGTCGCCATCCATCGCCAGTGCGGCTACGTACGGGCTGCCGTAGCGGTTGCCCTTCGAGATATCCTCGACGGTCTCGAAGCTGATGGCCTGCCCGAAACGGCCCTTTTCCAAACCGATTTTCTGGCACAAGTAGCCCACCTCATCGCGGCACCAAAGCCGCTTTATAAGGTTCATGGCCCCGTAGCGATGGCTGGCTGCGGTAAAGAGTTTGCCGCCATTGAGTTTGGCTACATGTTCCCAGAACTTCTCGTCACCGATGGATTCTTCCTTGCCGGAAAGCGAATCCTTGGTGGCTCCGCTGGCTTTGGGATCTGTCCACGCTGCGAAATCGCGGGTATTGCGGCGGGCGGCGAGGGCGGCATCAACCAGCGCGTAGTGCGCCGACCAGAGCAGGCCGGTATTGTTCAGGCGGGTCTTGGTGTCCTTGTCGCTGTAGTAGCGTGGATCACGCTCCTCCACGGGAAGCCAGTTCTCTGCGAAGGCCAGCATGTCCTTCAAGTTATCGTAGGGCGTGGGAGTGCCGTCTTCGCGTTGGCTGTTGACGGGGAGTTTGGCATAGGCGGCAAGGCAGGCGTCCCGTTCGAGCCAGGGCTGGATGGCCCAGGAGGTCTGCGGGAAGGCCTTGACCTGGTCATCGAAGCGCTGCTTCCAGTCGGGCGTGTAATTGCAACCATCCGCCTTGCGGGCTTCTGCATCAACCCATTTCCAGACGGCTTCGCCGATGCGGGCGAGTTCGTTGTGGATCGCTTGCTCGGCGGCCTTGGCGAGGCCTTCGGCATGGCCTTCTGGCACCAGCGCGAGGAAGCGGTTGGGTAGGGTGGGGGTCAGCAGCCAGCGGGCATCGCCTAGGTTATCGCCGGCGTTGCGCTTTTCGTCCAGCATACGTTGCCAGCAGGTCTGATCCGCTTTGCCGATGCCGCTCTTGAAGGTGTGGCTGTACATGGATTCGCGGTGCAAGGCATCGAAAATACCGTTGCCGCGCAGGTTGGGGAATATGACGGCGTCCGGACCAACAGCATCGCTGATGGCTTTCATGGCGTGGGCCATGAGCCAAGAGAGTAGGTACGAGCCGCTCCAGAGGTCACGGGTGCTGCGGGCCTGGGCTATGAACTCCTGCACGGGGCCGAGCTGGAATAGCAGCAGGGAGGGTTTGAGCGAGCCGCTGTCGTCCATGCACCCCGCGACAGCGGAGGTCACGGTCATGTGGTTCCAGATCGAGTGATCGGGAATGCGGGTGTCGGCGGGCAGGTAGGCCAGGTCCTTGGCGTATTGGGCCTTGCTGCTGACGGTGTTCTCCAGCCAGCGCCGCCAGTACAGGAAGAACCGGGTATGCGCATCGTCGGAATCGACCCCGCCGATGGCCTTCGAGATCAATTCGTCAAGCGCCCCCTTGTGGTCAAGTATATTGCCTTCGGCGGCATAGTGACTGGGCGACAGCGGGTGGATGAAGCAGGCGTTGATATCGTCGTTGTCATCATTGGGTACTTTTCCATTGAACTTGGTGGCGCATTTCTTCTGTGGAAACACGAACCGTTCGGCAGAAGAGGCGAACCAGTCAGCCGGTTTGATGTGGTCGTGCAGCGTCCTTAGCTGCGTTTCGTCCGTCAGCCCTGCCTCACGCATCAGGCTGGCGGCCTGCTGCTCGTGGCCGCCGATGTCGAGTGACTTGCCGGGTGGATCGTGCAGGAAGGCGGTGAGTTTGCTCATCCAGAATAGCGTGTTTTCAGGTCCCATGGTGTCCTCGCGTTGTGGTTTATGTGTCATGTCTCTTGATAAGCGTTTTCCGTCTCGTTTTTCCGGAGATTCGTAATAATATTTTCCAAGAGTGCGGCGGGGCTGATGTTCCCGTTGGCGGTGAAAAGGCATTTCCAGTTCCACTGCGCCTGCGTTGGGGCGGGGGTGCCGGTCATCACGCTGGTCACAGGGGTGCCACCCTCGTAACGGATCATGGTGAACTCGAACATGTCGGCGTCGCAGTCGCGATAGATCATCAGCAGATTCTCGAAGCGGCGTGCCAAGCTGTGGACGGCAAAGCTCATCAGCCGGTTACCCTGGGTGACGTTGAAAAGTACTTTTGCGCCCGTTTCCAGGACCGGCTCGAGAACCTCGACCAGTTGCGCCTCGGCATGGCGCATATCGGCGGAATCGATGGTGTGGGGGATCGGCAGGCCTGTGCCGAGCTTCTCGAGGATGAATGCCACATCCACCGCGCTTTTCCTGGAAACCTCGGCACTGGATGCCCATAGGTGTACGGGTATGTCCGGAGATGCCACCACCGAGAGCAGTGCCCCTGCCAGTGCGGGCTCGCGCGCCCCGCTACAGAAGGAGTGGTAGGCTTTGCAAACCGGCCATGATCCCTGTCCTTCGCCCTGCATGCCGCTGCCGGTGATGTGGTTCCATGCGGAAGAGCGGTCGTAGGCGAGGCGGTAGCCGCGTCCGGGAAACCGCAGCGGTAGATCGTCGCGATTGTCGGCCGGCAGGAGCCATAGCCTTTTATGCAGATTGGGGCTGAGGGTGCAAAGTGCAAGCTTGTTGCCAAGCTGGATGCGACCCACCCGGTTATCGTCGGGCATGCTTTCGCCGGAAACCAGCCAGTCCTGCGCCAGTCTCCTTCGGCACACCGGATCCGTGTCAAGTGCCTTTGTTGCAAGCCAGGCGGCAAGCGCGCCCGAGTTTCCCCCCCATGCAGGAATGGGCGATACAAGTAGCGGATCTCCGTGTCCTGCAAAAGCCCAGGCTCGCCCGGTGGCAGGTGCGGATGACGGGTCGAGTGTTGCCAGCGGGAACAGGGCGCAGGCGGCTGGCGCTTCGATCAGGCGTGAGAGCGGGTGTGCGGGAAGGTCGTCGAATGGACTGGTCGAGCCGAAGTGTGCCAGCCAGTCATCGGGAATGGTGCCGCCCGTCTGGCTGCGCAGCAGGAGTTCCTCGGCAATGAGCCGCTGCCATGCACCAAAAACCGTCGGATCGGGGAACACCCTGCGTATATTTTCCAAGACCGTCGAACAGGCGGGAAGACTCGGTTCAAAAGCCAGATCGCCGAAATGCCGGGACGGAAGCAAGATCAGCAGGGAATGCGAAAGGCTGGTTCGATTTCCCAACCGCTGGGTATCGATATGGAGGGCACGAGGCATCAGGCATTCTCCCTGACCAGCACGATGTGCAAATCGGTTGAGGACTGGATTCGCCACGGCTGCAAAGCCGAAAGATGCTGGTCAAGGACCACGAGCCAGCCCTTTTCATACGCCGATACCCTGGCGGCTCCGATCAGTATGCGGTCAAGGCGGTCGAACACGAACGCGACGAACGGTAGGGGTGCCGCTGTTGCGGTCCCGGAAACCAACCACTCGCCGAAAACCGTACCACTCGCTTCATGCGCGGAAGGATCGAAGGCTAGGCATTCGGCAAAGCCGCTCAACGTATCCGGGGCGGCCGCGTCGCGGAACAGATAGGAGACCTTGTCAACCACACAGTAAGGCGTATACAGCGACTGTCCGGCGGCAGCGGCCAGCGAGATTTTATCAAGCCATTGGGGAAACGCAATTACGCGGCCTGCTGCTGTTGCTTCCGCCTCGATCAGTTGGTCATCCTCTTCGGCAGGCAGCGCCAGGTGCTGCATCTGGAGCTTCTCGAGGATTTGCCCGATGGCGGTGGTGTACGCAATACGGTGCTCGTCGGGGCCGGTCCATTGCGGTCCGGTAATAAAGGCCGGGTTTTCGTGAATGGGTAGGGGAGATGCTAGCGCATGCCGGATGTTATCCATCATGGTTGCCGGGGCGCACCCCATGCAGGTGTCCAGCATGGCGGGCGATACCGTGCAGGATAATCCAAGGGCGGCGACCATCCGTATGGGAGCCAAAGGCACGGGAATGATCAGGTCATCGGGGCCCGCCAGCTCGGTCCAGCGGAAGACAGGAATGGCATTGAAGACGCCGGGCAGGATTTTTTCCGTAACAAGCATGAGGAAGGATGGCGTATCCTCGGCGGGGGTGCCGACAAGCGTCCAGACCTGGCCGGACTGCAAATCTGTAGCGGAACAAGCCTCCCAGAGCAAGGCGGGATCGGGTAACGATTCCAGGCGTTTTCTTAATTGCATGATCACCGTGCTGCCTGCCGGGGGGTTATTCGTCATGATGGCAAGCTCCTTCCATGGCTTCAGTTAAGCGGCTTGCGCAACCGATTTCCGAACATATCCGCCGCAACTTGCCTTCGAGTGCCTCGATCAGCTTGGCGGTCAGCCATTGATCAAGGGGGGCTGCCTGTTCCGGCTGCAGCATGTCGCGCAGTATGCCGAGCAATTCGTGGACGATCTCGTTGACGGTGCTGCTGCTGCCGAACTGCTCCAGCTTCACCTTCTCGCGGCTGAAATACTTGGGCAGGAAATACCCGCACAGCACGTCAGTCCCCCTTACCGGGGAATCCGCCCTTCCTTTACGTATCGAGGCGGCCCTCTCCCATAACGTCTTGCCCACGAGCGTTGCCTCTTCTTCAACGAGCAGGGCATAATCGGAAAGCTGCGCAGCACCCTCGATACAATCCAGCAGGCAGGTCCCGTTCTCATCGTCATCCTGGGGGGCGTTAAGCACGGTTAACTCATGGAACAGCGGCATCCGCCTTGCAACCGCTTCCATGATCTCGGCCATGGTGAGTTCTCCGGCCAAGCCCTTCAGCAGGTACAGCAGCATGCCTTCCGCCTCTGACGGATTCAGGATCCGGTCATTCTTCCCCTTGGCAGCCACCGTCGGCATGGATTGAAGAACTCCGGGTAGGCTCGCGAACTCGGGCACGCGACCTGCGAACGACACCAGCGCCCAGCGCGTGCTGTTCGTGTTGTTGTAGGCTCGCTGATCCTCCGGACGGCATACCTTGCCACGGCTTTCAAGTTTACGCAGGGCCTTGCTCAGCACCAGCCACAGTTCCTGCCGCTCCGGGGCCTGTTTGGCTGCCAGCCAGCGGCGGCACTCGCGCAGCAGATCGTTGCGGGTGCGGATGGTGCCCGAAATTCGACGCTGGCTCAGGTCGAAGATGAAATCAGCCGCCTGTTCCTCGGCGGACTCCCGTGCGGCGGCAGGCGCAAGGTCGGACGACCTCAGGCACGAGTGCATGATATCGCGAACCAGATCAAAGAAATCCGTCTCGAACGCGTGTTCCTGCGTCAATCTCGAAAGGCATTGCTCGATATTCATTCGCGGCCTTTCATCTGCTGCCGGAGCTGGCCGACGATGCTGCTGTCGAGATTACAGATGTACTCATAACGCTGCTCCAGCACACGCTTGCTGCGGATAAGACAGACACGCGCCAGCAGGTAGGTGTTCTGGAACAAAGGACTGCCGGCGATTGCACCCCGCGGTAGCTCGATCACGCCAGGACGTACTTTGTGCCGCACGGAGGTGGCCGGAGCCAGGCGGAAAAGCGCATCAGGCGTGATGCAGCGAGACACGGACGCATAATGGCAGGGCTTGTCGGGACTACCGAACCGCGTGCTTCCAGGCGCACACCAGCGCAACCAGTCACCGTGCCAGACNNCGCCAGTATCAAACCTGCAAACCGACAAAACCGACTGGGTTGTGGAAGGTGCCCCACGCAGCGTCGCCTGTAAATCCAGAATGTCAGATCTCGTTAACATACTGGGGCAATGTATAACCGACGCTGGCATGACAATCAAGCGTTATTGGCATGTTTCGTCGGTAAATGCAACGACGATGCCCTTTCGCTTCATCGGCTTAATCCCATGACGGTACGAACCAGGCTTTCAGAGGTGGACTGATGCAGATCCGGCAAGACGTTTGTCAGTTGGCCATTACCGTTGAAATAGTAGTTGATGTGGCAATGTCCGGTCTCGTTTGCGAGCTTGCACGCAAGATGATAGGCCGTTATACGTTCGGCACTCCGCACGAAGATGCCATTGGATTTGAGCGAATCGCGAAGGGTCTGCTCGAAGGTTGTGAAGGCGTCCGTCGCGGGAGTGGCTTTCGGGGCATCGACCTCTTGTTGGGAACTCGTTGCCGGTGGTGGTGCCAGTGGTGCATCCGGTGGTGCAAGCATCTGCTTTCCTAGGAACTCCACTTCCAGGGCAAGCGTGATCTCATGGAGGAGCGGACTGTCTCCGGGATGCAGGGAAAGCCGGGTTATCTTGTTGCTGGCCCTGTAGTTGAGCGTGAGCACGGAGGATTGGGCCGCAGGGAGCTTGAGCATATAGAACTCTGCATACGGACGATGCCGGACATCCGTTATACGAACCTTGTAGTTTTCAAGGAAAAGCTTGATCGCCTGGTACAGCGGCGCGAGGAATGCGGGCTCGTCGGGAAATGTTATCGCGGGTGCTTTGTCACCTTCGGGCGAAGCAGGAAGTGATAGTTTCCTGGCGCTGATGATCGTCTGGATATCGGCGGGTACCTGTACGGATTTCTTTGCCTTGAGAACGCTGAAACAGGGTGCGTTGACAAGGCCTAGCGCCTTGCGGCAACGTGTGATGGCTGTATATGCCCAGCGGAAATAATCGGCATGCGAGGGAGAACCGGCCGGTTGCATATCGATGAAGACATGGGGCCATTCGCCGCCCTGTGCCTTGTGGCAGGTAATCGCGTAGCCGTACTTGATCTGGAGGCAGTTGAAGTAGGGATCATCCACAAGTGCTTTCTTAAAGGCGGGGCTTCTGCTATCGAGAGCCTTGTGGCGGCTTCGGAAATGCACATACATGGCCTTGCTGTAAAGGGTGGCAGGAAGCGCCTCGGTGCTGTTCAGCAACGTCTCGTTGATCAGGCATGATGTCGTTTGTATGGTGCCATCGGGCTGGGTGAAGCTAAGGTCTAACCTGCGGAACTCAAGGGGGACATGCACGATGTTCCGCTTACCGTTGATGGGCTGATTGATCGGAATAGTGAATTTCTCAGTCGATCCTGATGCAGAGACGACGGTCCCGAACTCGCCATTGACCAGAGGAATGTTGCCCTTGTAGTTGTTGCGTGCGATAATGATACGATCACCGGGTTGGATCGGCCGATCCTCCCCGAATAGCCGTTCCCGAATCATCTGGTTGTAAAGCTTCACTTTTGCGTTGGTCGCCGCAATCAGGATGACTTGGTCATGGCCTTGCCGACTGAAGAGGTCGACCACCTTGTCCAACAGTTCGGTCTCCGTAAGAAAATCGATGTCATAGGCTGGGTCAATGCGGAAGCTGTTGAATTCAGAGGCGCTGATCCGCTCTCGAAGCCAGGTTGCCGTCTGTAGGATGCCGCTGCCGTCCTGCTGTCTGATAACCTCCTTGAGTTCGCATTCGGGCACGGACTGGCCGGTGAGCGCTTGCATTTCATCTTGCATGAGGGCTTTTGATACATTCTCGTTGACCGGTGGCAACTGGGCTGGATCGCCGCAAAAAATGATCTTCCGAGCGGTGCCGCCGGACACTTTGCCGGTATAGGCAAGCAGATCATCAAGCAGGTGGCCGCTACCGAAGCGGAAGAACTCCCCCTCCGTGTACTGGTTAGATATCATGGACGCCTCGTCCACAAGATACACGCACCGCGCGTCATCGCGGTTGTGTGCAAGGTCGAAGTAGAACTTGTAGGTCTCCGCGTCGCTTTCGCTTCTGCTCTCCTTGACATCCTCGAACTGGTAGATGCTGCGGTGAATGGTGGCCGCTGGCCGGTTTGTCCGCTGTGAAAGGACTTTGGCGGCCCTGCCCGTGGGTGCCATCAGGCGATACGGGATTCCTACTTGCTCGAGGTGCGAGACTACGAAATTCAGGATAAAAGTCTTCCCAGTGCCTGCATAACCCCGCAGGATATATATACCTTGGTCTCCCTCGACAAAACGCAACAGAAGCTCAGCGGCTCTCTGTTGATCGGCGGTAAGTTGAATGGCGTCGGTGTTCATATTGAATGTTAAGCGTCAAATCGACCGCATTTCCGGAAATCGAAATATTGTTAGATGTTTTGAAAGGGTAGTGGCTGGCATTCCTTTCTGTCTAGCATGAAAATGGTTAACCATCGTTGGTTTGCATATTATCGGTATTTTCGGAAAAGTCCGCCGGCAGGCACTTAACATAGGTTTATGCTATCACATGCAATATATCTGCGATTCGGGCTATGCTGCGCGGCGATTGTCGTCATCGTTCTGGGGTTGATGTTGACATGCATCATCAAGTTTCACCAGCACTGGAAAAAGAAGGCGCAGGAAAGTAGGTCGCGCCCTCTGTGTAAGCCGCATCGTGGTAGAGGTAAGGGGCGCAGACCTCTGGGCAAGACGCATGCCGAGCATAAGTCTCCGAGCTCACCGCCTGACACTCCCAGTTAATAGATCCACAGGAGAAGCGGACGTGTAATAGCCGCGCTATTCAGTCTTGCTTCGTGCCTTCGCGTCTTCGTGNNCACATGCCATGTAACGGTTTGCCCGCAGGTATGCGCCCTGCTTGTGCTTGCACACAGCCAGCGGTCAGGGGATAGGGGCGCCTTATCTTCCTTGGAAACGTTTGATTACCGGATTGGGCGCGAACGGAATTCTTAAAAGCATCACAGACATTCCTGCCTGTGCGCAGTCTCAATCGCCTTTCGGCTT
>DIZZ01000212.1:11044-17461 GCA_002428045.1 Verrucomicrobia bacterium UBA6015 | reverse complement strand
CTCGACGTGCCCAAGGAGCGTTTCATCCTGTTCCCAGGCTGCGGGCGCGAGGCCGATCCGACACCCGTGTTCACCTGGGCGGGCTGGGATCATGTCGAGCAGGCCAGGGCCATAGCGGGTTACTACGAGCAAGTCCGGAATGAGGGCTGGAGCGATGCNNCGGCGCGTACCCCTGCTGGCGGCCGTACTGGAACTAGTCCCGTGGCTGAAGCAATGGCACAACGCCATCGACCCGGCCTACGGCATCGGCATGGGCGACTTCTTCGAGGATTTCGTCAAAACCGAAGCCCGCGCCATGGGCAAGACGGTTGAAGATGTGAGGAAATGGACACCATGAAAGACGACAACGTTGCCATACAAGACATGCCGCGGGTTGGTACCGCGCTGACGATCGACGTGCGGATGGGGTTGGATGCCGGGGCGAGCCTGCAGGCATTGAGCCTTTCGTGCCAACGGCTTCCCTGGTTGGACGGCGATCCCGAGATCCTCAACCTGTTGAATCGAACCCTCAAAGAGTTGACTGGCACCGGAGGCCCGATCGACAGCGCACTGATTCATGCCCGTATCACAGAAGAAATCCGAAGTACGTTCGAGGCAGACGCGATGTTGTGCGAGCCCCGTGTATGTCTGATGATTATCGAGTTGGCGGATTCCGCTCTGGATGCAATGGCGGTGCCGGCGGGTTCGCCGGATATCCAGGTCCTGCGCAGAGCCGATTACATCAATCAACTTTCGCGCACCTGCACGGTTCAGGATATCGAGATTCTTTCGGAAGGGCCGTTGGTTTTCCACCCGGCGCGAACGGAATGTAATCTGGGGCTGAAACTGAGAGTCCGAAAGAGCCTATGGTTGGACGGGGTCCGTCTTCTGGTCGGCAATGAGATGCTTGCGGAACAGTCTTTACGCCGCATTGTAGAGGTAGGAGACCTCGAGCTGTCCGTGCCGCCGGTTGCGATGCGCGATTATGAAACGTTACGTGCGGCCGGTGAATGCGTTCTGGAACTTCGGGTGGGACAAAATCCCGTCAAGGCGATACGGTTGAGCAAGCTGCAGGCGGAGGTTTGGCGGCCCAGCGCGGCGGCGGTGACTTTGTTCGTCGATATGGGCTCAACGCGCGCCAAGATGATCGAAGTGCGGGCGAAGGAATATCGGCCACAGGTTGACGCGCGGGTTGACCTTGAGTCGGTGGCTTCGCTCGATGCGGAGTCCCTGCGCGGCGCGGTGCGTGGTGTCGTGGCGCACGGGCCGACGGACACGCAGGTTTTCTGCGATGAATTCGGGTTGCCGCTCGTGAGCAAAAAAGATCTGGCGGCCGGATCGCGTGAAGAGCTCGGATGTGCAATCGGAGAGGCGGTGTCCCGTCTGGCCATATATTACGCCGGGCGAGGCGCTCTCGTCAGCGAGGTCTATTGGTCTTTCCCGAAGATGGAACGGCAGGCAGAATGGGACCTTGAAGCGCTTTCGAGGATTGCGACGCAGGAGTCGTCTACCTCGATGCCAGGGCAGGTGACGCTGCTGTGGGAGCACGAGGCGCTGCACTATCGTTTCGAGGCGGCACTCCGAACCTTGGCGAAAGTGGGCAAGGAGAAGCTCGACGAGCAGGAGCAAATCCTCCACGAGAACGAAAAAAAGGAGCGTGCTAAAGATAAGGCGATGGCAGCATACGAAGTCGAAAAACGGAGTTATGACAAAAAGTGGTTCAAATTTTTATATGACACTCCCGAGCGCCCCGATCCGTCGGGCTATCGAAAGACGCCGGTTCCACAGGTTGAAGATTTCTACCGGATGTTCATCGAGATGGGAGCGGATGCGGGGCTTCGGAATTTCGTGATTGTGGATGCGGGAGGTCTTTCGTTCGATGTTTATGGTCAGATCGGGAAGCAGTCGTTCGGCCGGAGTTTCAAGGCGGGGGGTGAACTGCTCAGTGCTGAAGTGCTCAAATGGGGTAAAAGCGAAGGCCACCTGAAGGGGGAGAGCGCAACGAAGCTTGTGGCTGAACCGATGAAGATAGAGGCGTGCCGGAGCCGTGCGGAGACAAAGCGCCCGCTGAGTGGATTTTGCCAGAAAGAGACACGAAGAATTTATGAAGAACCAATCAGGGAAGTGGCGGCATGGCTAGACGCATCGCCGAAAAGCCGCAAGGAAGGGATTCCTGTACTGCTCACGGGAGGTGCATTCGGGAATGACTTTCTAAGGGAACTGATCGAGCAGGAGTTTGCCGGGACTCCGCACTATACATTGACATCCGACCATTTGGCGACCTTGGTACAGGCCAACCCGGACGCTCAAGTCGCGAGCCTGCCAAGGTTCTGCCTGGCAACCCGCGGTTTCGGCAAGGTCTCCCGTCGGAGTGACATCGCTTTCGACGTCGTCGGTGGCGCCCTTGAGTGTGCGTTGCAGGTGAGCCCTTCCGCAAAGAGAATAAACGAATGACGAGGAGTAAGTTTGTATGATGATAAAATTGCTATTGATTATTGCTACCGCTGTGGTGTTTTATTCGATTTTTTACAAGAAGAGCAAACCAAGTGGCTCCAGTGGGGGGCCGAAGCGACCCCCTGAGCCAGAAGCGCGCCCGGCAAAGACAGCTCCCGGTCGTTTGCACACCGGTTTGGGCGAGGCCCCGTCTCGCCAATCAGCGGCGACCCCCGACAGTCTTGCGCTGAAAGCAACGATCCAGCATCCTTATACGAGGAAGTACCTGGAACTTGTCGGCATGATGGACGGCCCGGCCCCTAACCTGGTTCTGGACACGGGAGCACTGAAGGGGGTCCAGAACGCCGCCGATAGTTGGAACGATTTCGATGCTTGGCTACGTGCCCTTGTGCGCGCATGCCCGAACGGGGAGATTCGTTTGTTTGTGCCTGAAATAGGCGAGGAATACGAGAATGCAGAGATGCTATGTTTCACGGAAGACAAGATTGTGACCATGGCTCTGGCCAAGGTTACGAAGGTTCTTTCGTGCGGACTGAGGCGGACGGACGGCACTCTGGTATTGCGTGCGCTGGTCGAGGCCAGTGATAAGCCGAAGAACAAGGATCGGAGCTCATTATGAAGGCCAGGACTACAGGGACAAGAGCGGTTGCCCGGAGGCGGACGGACGCCGCCGGACCGGTGGGCGCTCTGCCCGAATTCTCGCAGCTTGTTGATCGCCTGCAATGGGAGCTGTGGGCGGACCTGACCAAATTTGACAAGCCGGGTATAATAGATGCGCTGCCCGATTGTGTGGCTCTCAATCCAGGCCTGGCGGACATACAAATTGCGAGGGTTCGACAGGTCGGGCATCGTGACAAGTTCCCTCGTCCCTATGACTGGGAGAACCTGCTGCCGATACTGGAAACCGGCGAGGAACTCCTGTGGATCGTTTCCATGAGTGCGAAGGACGGGGATTCAGCCCGCTACAGCGTGTATATCGGGTTGAAATCCTCGCGCGGGCAGTTGCCCGACCGTCGTTCGGTCGCGGAGCGCCGCAAGCGATTCGAGACGATCTGCAACGCGTTTGCCCGGCGGACCTTCCCCGAGAGCAGTCTTGTTGCGCTTGACGCGCATGAGACCGTTGCACTATTGGAGCGGATCGATAGCAACTCGCACTCGGGGGTTTGTATCATTGCCGGTATGCCTTCGCCCAAGCGGCTTGAAGGCGATGAATTGAGCGAGGAGCGCGACGAGGAGAAGCGTCCGTTCGCGAGCCTGAACGATGCGCTGGAGCCGGTCAAGGAAGAGAACGCGTTCACGCTGGTCTTCGTGGTGGCGCGTGCCGAGTCGCAGGCCATACAGGCGCGCTTCGAAACCAAGAGCCTGCTTCGTAACGAGATCGCGCCGATGATTGAGCAGGAAGTGCAGCGCTCCGTATCCAAGAGCCAGGAAGAGCACAGCGACTCGTCTTCGACTGCAAGCACGAACAAGACCAGCCAGCAGAAGCGATCAATGTTCAAGCGCATTGGTGCCTCTCTGCTGCAATCATTTACGGGGACTGGTTGGTACGACAAAGACGGTAAGTGGCACGAGAAGTCCAGTCGGAGCCGGCGGCCAGCTCCCAGTGTCCAGGTTGGTTCCACGACAAGCAGCTCGAGCGGGATCAGCAAGACCACGCAAGAGAGCGATAGTGCCACCTACACCCGACTCAATGCCAAGCTTCAACTCCTGGATAAATCGATCGGACGCTCGATCAAGCATCTGCAGCAGACCTGCGGTACGGGGGGATACTGGGGCAGTATCTTCGTCTACTCCGGTGATACCGTGCAAACCGAGCGCATCGGGGCTTGTCTTCGTGCGGTCTTGTCGGGCGCGGATACGTACTTGCGCCCCATGCAGGCGTTGCCGTTTCTCGGTCCGTCGAGCAAGTTCCATCTTCATACGTCGCTGAGTGCGCACTCGGTATTGAGCGGCATGGGGATCGACCTGGAGGTGCTCAACGTGGACCAGGCCGGGCGTCTGTTGCTGCTTCCGGATGGCGACTTGCCGGGATGTCAGCTCAAGCGCAGCGTGTTCTACGGGCGGCCGGACGTGCATGGGCATTCTGGCGTTGGCATCGGGCTCACCTCGTTCGATCAGCCGACCTTGCGCAGCCCTACGGAACAGACCCGGGTGGGACTTTCCGAGCAGTGCGTCTTCCGGCTTCCTGAGGTTGACTTGTGCAAGCATCTACTGGTGGTCGGCACGACCGGGAGCGGGAAAACCGAACGGGTCGTTCACATCTTGAATGCCATTGATTCTAAACGATACCGTGTCATTGTCATTGAAACAGCCAAGAAGACGTACCGGAACCGATTGTGGCGCGGAGAATGCGATCCGTTGGTTTATACGCTGGGGGATTCCCGGCGACGTCCCTTCCGGATCAATCCGTTCTACTTCGATCCGGGGGCCAGTCTGAAGCGGCACATCTCCGTTCTTGCGGATGCCATGTCGGAATTGCTGCCGATGGAGGCGCTGATCGGTCCGAAGTTGCGCGAAGCGATTGAGCTGAGCTACATGGAATGTGGATGGAACATCGAAAACGGCCAATACGAGGCCGAGGGGCTCCCCCGTTATCCGGATATGATCGTCTTCAACGCGGCCGTCCACGATGTGTGCGCCTCCCTGGATAGTTACGGGGCCGAGGTACGGGCAAACTATCGGGGGGCACTCCTGAATCGCGCCGCGATCTTCCTGGATGAAGTGTACCAGGATATTTTCGCCTTCGATGGGAATCATCCTATCGAGCAGCTTTTCCCCTGCGACACGATTATCGAAATGGAGCAGCTACCCCCGAGCGAGATCAACATGCCTGCGTTCGTCATGTCCATCGTGATCGAGCGGCTGCGAGCCTACAGGAGCCTGGCCAGCGAAGAAAGGCAGGACGGTTTAAGGAAGCCCAACATTCTACTGGTGATCGAGGAGGCGCACAACGTTTTGCATCGCAAACTGGAGGAGATGGGCTCGGAGCGCGAAGCGGGACGAGGCCGGCGGCTGCTCGAGCAGATTGTACGTCTTCTCCAGGAAGGGCGGCAGCTTGGGTTTGGTGTGATTGTTGTCGACCAGTCGGCCCGGAACCTGGCGAGCGCGGTGATCGCCAATACGAACACGAAGATTGCGCACCGCCAGGAGGATTGGGACGAGGTGGAAACCGTAGGGGCGGCGCTCGGCATCGATGAGGAGGATTGGAAGGATCTGCAATTGCTGGGGCCAGGGGAGTGCGTGGTCCGGTCGAGTGTCTCGTCCCGTCCGGTCAAGTTGTCGGCGATCCCGAAGATCGAACCTGAGCGCAAGAAGGAGGAATGGAATCCTTTTGCGGACTGTGCGCCCTTTGCGGATTACGACAAGGCCCGGCGGGCGTTTGAGTGGGTCACCCGACGCCAGGCGGGGTGGGCGGGCGATGAGGAGCGGAAGGCCTTCCTGGATGGGTTGCTGAAATGGGCCGACTACGATTATGATCTGGTGCGTTATGCCATTGGCCGGCACCTGATCCGCATGCAGAAATACGACGAAGCGAAGCGGCTGGTTGGAATACGGACGCGCAAGGCATTGTTTGAACGGTTGCAACTGGCGGCGGCCGGTGAGGCAGAATAACGGGCATAGAAGGAGGACGCCATGACGGGGGTTGAAGTAGCGGCGGTAGCAGTTAAGGAAGCGGCCAAGCAGGCGGCGGTGGAAGCGTCGAAAGAGGTGGCCAAGGAAACCGCGAAGACCGCGGTCGCCGAAGCGGGGAAGGAAGCCGGTGCAGGGCTGGATGTCGTACGGGAAGTGCGTGTTCTTGGACCCAAGGAAGTGCCCACTCGTGCGCCGTGGGAAAAGAATGGTCCGAACCCCTTCTCGATGCGGGTCACGACGATGCCCGAATTCGACAAGATAATCGAGAAGGAAAACAGCCCCTACGAACATATGAAGGATTCGCTGAAGGCATATTTCAAGAAGCTTGGGATTGAGATCAAGGTGGATCCT
>DIZZ01000212.1:10071-10995 GCA_002428045.1 Verrucomicrobia bacterium UBA6015 | reverse complement strand
GTCGGTGAAATCAAGACGGAAGATGAGGCGGGAGGAAATAACAACTGGGAAAGTCATTGGCGCAAACTGGGACTGTTTGAAAAGTACTCGGATGCCCTCAACGCACTGAGCACGGAGGCAAAGGGCTGGTGTGCTGTCATCGACGGTCAACTCCGGGAATACTGCGAGAAGATGGGCGTGGACAATGGTTATCTTGTGGTCGAGAACGGCGAGCAGTTTAAGAAGAGTATCGAGGAGTCCCTGCAGTTTCTCAAGGAGGAGGGACGGATCAAAGGCTATGAAAAAGTCGGCGTGGACGCGAAGGGTAATACCGTTTATCGTATCTTCTATAACTGAAGCGATGGTTGAATAGGATGTCTTTGAATGACGATATTGCGCTGAAAGCAGGTGCATGATGAGAATACGTGAAATCCATATACGGAACTTCAGGGCGATAGATCAACTCGACCTGGTGTTCGCTCATCCCGGCGGGGCAACGCTGGATCTTGCCGTTCTGGCCGGACCAAACGGCTGCGGCAAGACGAGCGTGCTGGAGGCGTGCCTCTTGGGGCTGAACCAGGACAAACTCTTGCAGAGGAAATTGCCTGATCAAGATTTCCATATAGAGCTCCATGTCGACGACGAGGGTGAAACGATCCGGGTCGTCAGAACCCCTGGCAGTCACCGGATTGAAAACTCCGGCGGATCCAACCGCCCTGCGCATGTGGCGGCGTTGTCTGACCGAATAAACACGTTCTNNCTTCTTCTTTTCGTCCTGGCGCTCACCGAAGCTAGTGGGCAGCGTCGGGCTCTCGATTCGCAAGGGCAAGCGTCCGGCCAAGAACGAGATCAACTCGCTGTGGCGCCTCAAGCAGCATCTCGTGAACCTGAAAGCATCATCGGCCTTCGAAGGCGCCCCGGTTTCTTTAGGTAGGGATGCGGACC
>DIZZ01000212.1:5461-10057 GCA_002428045.1 Verrucomicrobia bacterium UBA6015 | reverse complement strand
CCAGAGCGCAACGATGCGTTTGATGCACGACGGGCTCCGGCCGCGCCGGCGGTAAGCAAGGATGCCCTTGTCGAAGACATCTCGTACGATGTCTACCTGTTGCGCCCTGGGTGCGAATCTGGGATAGCGCTTGACGACCTGAGTTCCGGCGAGATCGAGATCGTCGGGATGGTAGGCACCTTCTTGATGGAAACGCAACCCTTCGATGTCGTCTTCATTGACGAACCGGAATTGCATCTGCATCCGGCGTGGCATCGTTCCATTCTGCCCGCCTTGCGGCAGATGGCCCCGAACACCCAGTTCATTTGCGCCACGCATTCGCAGGACATCTTGGAATCTCTATACAGCCACCAGCGCTTTACGATTCTCACCGAGAATGACCCGCGCGTCAGGGCCGAGCTATCGGAAGGAGGGATCGGCCGATGAACAGGACCAGCGATTTGGCCCCACTTCTTGAAAAGACGCCCATCGTGCTCGTGGTTGAGGATCGTTTGACGAAGGAGTATCTGTATGCTGTTTGGAGGCAAGAACAGAAACTCTTCACGATCGTTGCCGCCGGGGGGCATCAAGTCGTAAAAGGCGTTGTCACAGATCTTCGTAAACATGACCGTGCTGACAGGGTCTTCGGGCTTGTCGATACGGATTTTGGTGCGCCCAATTCGGCAACCTGGAACAACACGGGGACGAACATCTTCCGATCTTCCTATCATGAAGCGGAGAATATGCTTCTGGATTGGAGGGCTCTGGAGGGCTGCGAACTGAACACACGTCACAAGCGCTCTGCCGCCGAGCTACAGGCCTGGGCCGTGGAGGAGGCTCGAAAACAACCGTGGTGGCTCGCCTGCAGGAAGAGATTGCGCACTATGCAGGAGCTGCATGGCAAGGATTTCCCAGAGACGCCCGGCATCGACGCGATAGCCTCGTGCGAAGATGCGTACAGCTATGTGGTGAACAGCGACTGGTGTCAGAATTTGCAGAACCGCACAACGCGAATTGTCGATCAGGAGACGCTTCGAACGGAGTTGAATGAAGCCTACATCATCTACAACGGGTATCTCGGTAGCGACCAGTGGAAATCCAGCTTCTCGGGCAAGGAAATATTCAGGATCCTGTTGAGCCAGATTCACGACATTCCTCGTTCCGAAGCACGAGAGGCCGATGTGGAACTCGCCATTGCGGTTGGCCACTGGCAACGGGAGAACGACTGCATACCGCAGGAACTTATTGATCTCAAGAATGCGATGAAGCAGAGAGCGGGAATCCAGTCATGAGTGAGTATATCAGAGACATCCTTGACCTGCCGGACCGGGTTCGGCGGGGTGATTTCGTGTTACGCCTGTCGGAGGGCGTTGCCAAGCCGGAAGAGACCCTCAAGAACTACGTGGTCACAGACCAGTTGGTGGTCTGTTTCGATCAGGCGCTGGACCTGATCAAGACGGCTTTGCAGGCCAACACCAGCAAGGGCTGCTATCTGCATGGCAGTTTCGGCAGCGGAAAAAGCCATTTCATGGCTGTGCTGGACCTCATTCTCGGGGGGTATCCCGCCGCGCGATCCATCCCGGAGTTGTCGGCCGTTGTCGCCAAGCACAACAACTGGACCGAGGGCAAGAAGTTCATGCTCCTGCCGTATCACATGATCGGTAAGGAGAACATGGAGGCGGCGATTCTGGGGGGGTACGTTGACCAGATTCACAAGTTGCATCCCGGAACCCCGGCGCCTGGCCTGCATAAGGCCGATGGAATACTGCGCGATGCCGAGGGTCTCCGGACAGCCATGGGAGATGCGGCGTTTTTCGGGAAGCTCAACGAGGGCCAAGGAACCGGCGATGATGAGTGGGGCGATCTGTCGAAAGGGTGGACAGCGGAATCGTTCGAGCATGCTTGCGCCGCGGGGATACGGTCTGAGGAACGCTCCCGGCTGGTGGGCGCGCTCGTCGATCGCTTTTTTAGCGCCGCCAGGAATACATCGGACTTCGTAGACCTTGGAGACGGACTTTCCATCATCAGCAAGCACGCCAAGGGATTGGGGTATGACGCCGTAATCCTGTTCCTGGACGAGCTGATCCTCTGGCTTGCCAGCCGGGCGGCGGATGTTCAGTTCCTCAGTCGCGAGGGCCAGAAGCTGGCGAATCTCCTTGAGGCACAGACGGCGGACCGTCCCATTCCCCTGGTCAGTTTTGTCGCGCGTCAGCGGGATCTCAAGGAACTTGTCGGGGACCGGGTGACGGGCGTGGAATATCTCCGGTTCAGCGACTCACTCGACTGGTGGGAGGCCCGCTTCGCCACCATCAAGCTGACCGACCGCAACCTGCCTGCGATCGCGGAAAAGCGCGTGCTCAAACCTAAGTCGGAGGGGGCTCGCCAGCAAATGGCGGCTGCTTTCGAAGAGGCCGTGCGCATGCGGAACGAAGTCCTTAGCGTTCTGCTGACACGCGACTCGGATCGCGACATGTTCCGCAGAATCTATCCGTTCAGTCCGGCGTTCATGGATACGCTGGTGGAGATGTCCTTCCTGCTGCAGCGCGAGCGCACAGCGCTGAAAGTCATGCTGCAGATCCTGATCGACCAGAAAGACCGCCTCAAGCTGGGAGACATTGTGCCTGTAGGCGATCTGTTCGACGCCATCGCCGAGGGGGACGAGGCGGTCAGCGACGAAATCAAGCGCCGGTTCGACTTCGCGAAGAAACTCTACGAGGAGAAATTCCGTCCCGTACTGGAGCGGGATCACAGCCTCCGGTTTGAGGAGCTGGCAAGCCGGCCCCCCGAGGATCTCCAGGCCAATGCGCTGCGGAATGACGACCGGTTGGTGAAGACGCTCCTGCTGGCTGCGCTGGCGCCGAATGTGGAAGCCCTGAAGGGGGTCAACGCAAACCGCCTGGCGGCTCTCAACCATGGGACGATCCGGTCGCCCATACCCGGACGGGAAGGCCAGATCGTGCTGACCAAGTGCCGCAGGTGGGCCACCGAAGTGGGACAGCTCAAGATAGGGGAAGACCCGGTCAACCCGTCGATCGCGATACAGCTTAGCGAAGTGGACACGGACAGCATCATTGACGGGGCCAAGGCGTTCGATAATCCGGGAAACCGGATTCGCAAGATACGTGGATTGCTTTTCAAGGAATTCGGTATCGAGGACCGGGATGATCTCATGTTGCAGCACAGCGTGATGTGGCGAGGCACGCGACGCACCTGCAACGTGCTGTTCCAGAATGTCCGCAAGCTGCCGCAGCACTCTCTTTTTTGCAAGGGTGAGGACTGGCAGGTCGTGATTGACTGGCCCTTCGACGAGGATGGGCGCGGCGTCGCCGACGATCGGGCTCAACTTGGCGAGTTCATGGAGCAGAATCCGGATGGCAGCCACGCGATGGTGATTCTACCGTCATTTTTCAGCATGGCTGCCCTGCGTGACCTCGGCAAGCTGGTCATTCTGGACAACCTGATGAGAGGCGACAACTTCGCGAATCATACGACGAGCCTGACGCCTGGCAACCGGGAGACGGCCAAGACGCTTCTAGAGAACCAGCGCAGCCAACTTCAGCAGCGGGTGATCGTCTACCTGGCAAACGCCTATGGTATCAGTGATTCGGCCCCGGAAGCCCTGGATACCAGCAGTCTCGTCGAAGGGGCCGATCATTTCGTGTCGCTGGATCCCTCTTTGCAGCTCCGTCCTCCTGCGGTCGCAAATCTACAGCAGGCTTTCGCTGATTTGCTGGATCAGGCCCTTCAGTCGCAATACCCCGCACATCCGCGATTCGACGAAGACGCCAAGCTGACCCCTGCGCTCCTGAAGCGAGTCTACGTGGAAATCGAAAAGGCGACGCAGACACAGGACGGGCGCGTGGGAGTTGAACGGACGGTCCGTAAGGACGTTCGCCAGGTGGCGAATCCCCTGCGGCTGGGGTCCATGGAGGAGACTCACTTTGTAATCAGTCATTTCTGGAAGGACCACTTCACGAAGAAGCAGGCGGAGACCGGAGGCGCGCTTACCGTCGAGAATCTGAGGTGCTGGATGGATGATCCCGAAGCCACCGGTCTTCCGGTCATTCTTCGGAACCTTGTTATCATGGTGTTTGCCGCCCAGACGAACCACACTTTCTTCCTTCACGGCTCGGCGATCGAGCCGTCGTTTGAGGATCTGGTGGCCGAGACAGAACTGCGGACCGTGGATCTTCCATCGGAGCAGGTCTGGAACAAGGCGCTTGATCGGGCCGGTCATCTCTTTGGGGTGACAGCCCCACCGCTGGTAAGCGCCACGTCCGTTGCACGGTTTTCGGCAGACGTGAAATCGATCGCTGAATCCTGTCGGAAGGCGTGTGCCGTCCAGATGCAGACCCTCGATCAATTGCGATCAGTCCGAAAGGATCTGAACAACGCGGCACCACGGATGGTTTCCGCGAAAGCGGCGTGCGAGCTTGCGGAGGCCGTTGCCGGGCGGGCGGACAGGACGCTCGTCGAATACCTAGCCCAGTGGAAGAACCCGTCAACCGATGCTGCCGTGGGCACAAGTCTCAAGAAGGCCGATGACGTGACCCAGGCCGTGAAACGGGTGAACTGGGAAGTGATCGAAACGGCGTCGCAACTGCCCGAACCACACCG
>DIZZ01000212.1:0-5419 GCA_002428045.1 Verrucomicrobia bacterium UBA6015 | reverse complement strand
TCGCACTCGGCGGCAAGCTGCGGAGTATCGAGCAGTCAGCCATGCGGCTCATCAAGGATGTGTTGCAGGCTACCAAGCCGGAACCGCCGCCGGTTATGCTCCCGCCTCCGAATCGACCGGGTCCGGACGATGTGCCGATCGCTCCTGTGACCCCTGGCGCTCCGCGCCCGATTAACGGGCAGCGTGAGGTTCGCCTGGACCAACTGGATGAGGTGGTGTCCGAGATATCCACCAAAGCTAAGACATTCAAGAAGCCGAAGGTAAAGATTACGTGGGAGATCTATGAGTAGTCTGAGGCCCACGATTCTACGAGGCCAGATTGCGGCGGTTCGCAAGAAGCTGCCGTCCGCACGCGTGATGGCGCTCAAGAGCCGATCACGATGGGATGGGGCTCCTCTGCTCGTCGCCTGCGATGAGCAGTTCCTGGTGCGGCAGTGCGATTCCGAGTTAGCCATTCGGGAGGCCATGCTGGAAGCCGAAGACGCGGGGCAGCCCCTTGTCGTGGTCACAGGTATGCAGGAGAACCACCTCAGCGGTGATGTTCTGGCCCGGTTGGCACGCCGGAAGTTCCTGCGAATCGACATCTGGGATGGTGTCTGTGACCTGTTTCACGCGAACAAACGCGATCCCCGCACCACCAAGTACAGTTGGCTGGCGGATGTTCTAGTTGCCGACTCGCCCCCGGATGGGTACCGACCGGCTGCAAATGGCGTACTGACCGTCGAGCACATGTGGGGTGAGTTCCTCCGATGTGAACTTAAGATTGCATCCCCCCTGCCGGATCCACGCGACATCCTGTTGTGGTCCCTGGACTCCGGCGTCACAGGAACGTACATGCGTTTCCCCGCGGATAGGCGAGAGGATATCGAGCACTGGATATCGAACAGAGCCGGTGCGTTGGGGGTGTTCCTCCTGCGCTGTGTGGGAGGCGGTAAATCTGCCATGGCGGTGTCGTGTGGCTTGGCCTGCGAGATCCTTTGCGCAGACGATTCCGGTGACCTCTCAGCCATCCGGGATGCCGCCATACGATTGGAGAAGCACACGGTTGATCAGCCCGTGCGCCGCGACCTAGCCCGGTTATGGGCAAAGTCGTCCATAGAACTGGTGGATGAACTGGAGTCTCAGGGGCGGTGCTCTGACGTCGACCGTATTCGTGAGTTCCTCGACCGCTTGATTATCGAACTTGGGCTACAGGATTATGCGTGGCTTAGTCAGATATCGCCGGCGGGGTTCGAGCAACGCATGGCGCGGTTTGCTCAGGCGCTCTCAGAACATCTGAGCAGAGCGTCCTCGCAGGATGTGCGACAACTCTGGGACCTGGCCAACCAGGCATCTCTCCACCACGACGCCAAAGCCGTTCCTGAACGGATAGAGCGCTTGTACATGGCCTGTCGCCTTTGCGGCTGGCTTCAGAAGAGCGAAGTGGAGACGGATTCGGGCGACGAGTTCAAGACGTTGGCTGAGAACTACTACGCGGCGGACAGTTTTGCCGACTGGGCCCGCCATTCCGTTTACAGCGGTGAAGGCTCGGAAAGCGTGGCAAAGGCGTATGCGAAGCTGCTCAAACGTGTGGAAGCGGTTCGTGGTGCTCAGAACCGTCGTTTTGCGCTGACATTGGCAAACTGGTTGGAGGCTGGCGCATTACCGAACGGGGTTTTGCGCATCGAGGACATCCTCACGCGTGTCGTGGCCGAGGTGGCTCGACAGGCGCCTGTCCTGCTTATTGTCTGCGATGGAATGAGCATGGCCGTTTACCGGCAGTTGATCGAGGACATTACCATGCGCAACAAGTGGACCGAGCAGGGGCCTGAAGGCCAGCCCTGGCCGCTGCCCGTCATTGCCGCATTGCCCACGGTAACCGAGTTCTCGCGCTGCAGTTTATTCTGCGGCAGGATTACCTCAAGCCAGAAGGATGACGAGGCACGGGGGTTTGGAACCCACCCTGCCCTAACCCAGGTCTCCGGGAATCAGGATCCGCTGCTATATGCCAAAAGCGAGCTTATGGGGGCGGCCGGGGCCGAGCTTTCAGATGAACTTTCAGTCGAGATACGGTCAGGCCGGCGGCGGGTGATCGGTGTGGTGGTGAATGCGGTGGACGACTATCTTCTTAAAGGCAATCAAGTGGCGTTTCCATGGACCGTCTCGCATATCCCGGTGCTCGAAAGACTCCTGTTTGCAGCCAGAGAGGCAAACCGCGCCGTTGTGCTGACCAGTGACCACGGACATGTCCTGGAGCGGCACAGCAAGGGTCGCACCCATGAGCCAGGGGAGCGCTACCGCACAGACTCGCAGCCTCCACAGTCGGACGAGATTTTAATCTCCGGCGCGCGGGTTGGTTTGGATGCGGGGCGGTTCGTTGCTCCTTGGGACGAGCACGTCCGCTACAGCATGAAGAAGAACGGGTATCATGGGGGGGTGTCGCCCCAGGAGGTGGTAATACCCGTGGCAGTGCTTGCCTACCAGCAGGAGATTACCGGATGGACTGCTCTTCCCCAGCTGACCCCTGACTGGTGGAGTCCCAGGGGGGCCTTGTCGGGTGTTTCAAAACCCATCATTCAAACCAAACCGGACGTTTCGCCGACGACGGAAGGGTTGCCGCTGTTTGCTCCGTCGAAGCGCCAGACTGCGGCTGCGACACCTGGCGCAAGTTGGATTGATACGGTCCTGGGCTCTCAAGTCATGTCCGAACAGAAGGCGTTGGCCGGCCGGGCGATGCTTGCCGATGATCGCATCAAGGCGTTCCTAGCCATTCTTGACTCGCACGGAGGAACAATCCTCATGCCCGCCTTGGCGCAAAAGATGGGCCAACCATTATTGAGGATCCGGGGTATTGTCACGGTCATGCAGCGTATTCTGAACGTCGAAGGATACGCGGTCCTGTCCTACGACGCGGCGTCGGAGAGTGTCACGCTGAACCATGAGTTATTAAAGAAGCAGTTCGAGATCACATGACAATAAGTGTACAAAAGAGAAGAGAGATTGTTGATGCGTTGCGGCGCGGAACTGTACCCCGGCAGGGCTTGGACCAGTTTGCCGTCGGAATGGATCGGTTTGTTGACGCCGTTGACGACGAACTCGGGTCTGTCAAGGCGGGGGCCAGTCAGTTCAAGGCAGTCCGCGGCGAGTACGGCTGCGGCAAGACCTTCTTTTCCCGTTGGCTGCAGGAACGGGCCAAAAAGCAGGGTTTCGCGGTCGCAGAGGTCCAGATATCGGAGACAGAGACCCCCCTTCATCGCCTGGAGACCGTATACCGCCGGCTGATGGAGCGGCTTTCAACAGGAAACACACAAGAAGGTGCGTTCCGCAGCATTATTGATGGGTGGTTCTACACCCTTGAGGAGGATCTGATTGCATCGGGCAAGGCGCGGGCATCGGACGAAACGGCGCTCCTAGAGGAAAGCAACCTGCTCATGGAACAAAGACTGCAATCCGTGGCGCGACAAGCTCCAGCTTTCGCTGCCGGTTTGAGAGGGTACCGGCGCGCGATGGCGGCGGGACAGCCTGCAATTGCCGAGGGGCTGCTGGCTTGGGTTGCCGGGCAGCCCAATGTCGGGGCAGAAATCAAGAGGTTTGCCGCGATCAAAGGCGAGATAGACCATTTCGCGGCACTGAACTTCCTTCAGGGACTGCTGGTTATCCTTCGTGATTCCGGACACAAGGGGCTCCTCATTTGTTTGGACGAGGTGGAAACGCTGCAACGGATGCGTGGCGATGTCCGGGACAAGGGCCTGAATGCGCTGCGTCAGTTGATAGACGAGGTGGACACCGGGCGATTCCCCGGTCTCTACATCTTGATTACGGGAACTCCGTCCTTCTTTGATGGCCCCCAAGGCGTCCAGCGGTTACCTCCGGTTGCCCAACGCCTGCATGTGGATTTCAAGACCGATGAGCGTTTTGACAATCCGCGCGCCGTGCAGATCCGATTGAAGGGTTTTAACCTGGATTCCCTGACCGAGTTGGGTTGTCGGATACGAGACATCTACTGCGAACACGGAGACCATGCCGGGCGCGTAGCCAATCTGGCGAATGACGAGTATGTCCGCCATCTGGCTGCCGCGGTTACCGGCAGGCTTGGGGGAAAAGTGGGGATCGCCCCGCGTATATTCCTCAAGAAGCTCGTTGGCGAAGTGCTGGACCGCCTTGATCAGTTCCCGGATTTCGTTCCAACCCGTGACTACGAGCTTACGCTGACCGAGGCGGAGATGACAGTGACTGAACGTGCGGCTTCCTCCGCAAAGGGCGTCGATGACATTGAGATCAACGTTTGAAAACCTTTGACCGTCTACATCCCGCGCTTCAACACCACATCGTCAACTCGCTGGGTTGGAGAGAGCTGCGACCGCTTCAGGAGGACGGCATTGAGCCGATCCTGGCCGGCAAGCACTGCCTGATGATCGCCCCGACCGCCGGTGGCAAGACCGAGGCCGCTGTCTTTCCTCTTCTGTCTCGTATGCTGCACGAGAACTGGTGCGGTCTNNCGTCCTTTATGTGTGCCCCCTGCGGGCACTCTTGAACAATCTTCATGTCCGACTTGAATACTACACAGGGCTGGTCGGGCGGACGTGCTCCGTGTGGCATGGGGATGTGTCGGATTCAATGCGGGACCGCATACGGAAGCAACCTCCCGACGTCCTGCTTACGACTCCGGAATCCATCGAGGCAATGTTTGCGTCGCCCCGAACGGACCATGCGGCAGTCTTTGGCAATCTTCAGGCTGTGGTCGTGGACGAGATTCACTCATTTGCTGGCGATGATCGCGGGTGGCATCTGCTTTCCCTCCTAGAGCGCCTTGTTCGTATCGCCGGTCGCGAGATGCAAAGAATCGGGCTTTCAGCAACGGTCGGGAATCCGGAGGCGCTTATGGCCTGGCTTGCTGGCCGATGTGCGGGTGAGTCAGTTGTTTTGAAGCCGGCTTCAATCACGACGACAGACGTGGACGCGCAGCTCGATTACGTCGGATCGCTTGAAAACGCAGCGACTGTCATCTCCCGCCTGCATCGAGGAGAAAAGCGGCTTGTATTTGTCGATAGTCGGTCCCGAGTCGAGGAACTAGCGACGTACCTGCGGCACCAGGACGTCAACACGTTCGTCTCGCACAGTTCTCTGTCCGCCGAAGAGCGCCGGAGATCCGAAGCGGCCTTTGCTGAAGGGCGCGATTGCGTGATCGTCGCCACGAGTTCGCTGGAATTAGGCATTGACGTTGGTGATCTCGACCGGGTGATTCAGGTTGACGCGCCGGGGACCGTGGCCTCGTTCCTTCAACGGGTCGGCAGGACGGGTCGGCGGGCCGGTATGCTGCGAAACTGCCTGTTCCTCGCGACCGGAGACACCGCTCTGGTTCACGCGGCAGCGCTGATTGACCTATGGAAGGACGGTTTTGTCGAGGCGATTACCCCCCCGCCGGGGCCGTACAGCGTCT
>DIZZ01000248.1:30878-32505 GCA_002428045.1 Verrucomicrobia bacterium UBA6015 | reverse complement strand
ACCACCTCCCCCGCGCTGGCGGGCGAGGTTGCGATGGCCTCGCACCAAGTGTTCAGCAGCAGGCAGGTCTCGCGTGTCAGGGGCTCTGCTCGGTCGGCGGGCGGAAGCCCCGAGAGCATGAGCAACCGGCCCTGGGCGCACAGGTCGAACAAGCGTCCATGGGGCTTGAAGCCGGTGCCGAACCCCTCGGGAGCCAACAGGATCATGGCACCATGGGCGGCGGCCATGATCCGCTCCGAGACCGCTTTCTCGCCGGGTGAGAGGAAAGTCGAAACGGTCACGGTCCCGTCGGCGGTCTCGCGCTCGACCGAGCAAGCCAGACGCTCGATTTCATCCGGCGTGGCACGCCGCGACACGCGAAGGGGCCGCAGGACCGGGCGATCCAGCAGGAAGAGGTTGCCGTAGCCGCTCCACGCTCCGTCCGCCGGAAGCCGCCGGTGCCTCAGGCCGTTCACCCTCGTGAAGAGGTCGGGGTTCGCGCGTTTCAGCGCGGCTCGGCGCGGATTATCGCGGATGTAGGCCGAAAAGGCGTTCAGCGAACCGGGACGCCGCACACACCAATCGTGGTAGCCGGGATTCCACACCTCCATCGCAGGGGCAACGTGCCGCCTGCGAAGTGCGCTCGTGACCTGCGACTTGAACGCCCGCAGCGGCACCCCGACCGGCTTCTCCATCCGCTCCCGCACGCGCAGGATGCCGTGGATGTGGTCGGGCATGGTCACGAAGGTGGAGGTCTCAATCTGCGGATAAGTCTTGGGAATCTCGCGCCACAACTCGTAGGCCACCCATCCGTCGCGTGTCACCGTGAGCTGGTCGCCTTCCCAGGTGCCGAACAGGGGGCGGCGGTTCAGCGTGGTCATCGTGATCAGGTAGAACCACGGCGCGCGGTAGTCATGCTGGAAGCAGCGCTTGCCCTGCAACACACCCGGCGGGTGAACCCGCCGCGCGGGACTGTCGCCCGTCGTTGCTGCGTCGCGCAAGTCTGGCGTGGCCGCGTTCACGCGGTCACCTCCCGCAGAAGTCGCATAATCTCATCCTCAGCCTGCTTCAGTTCAGCGTCTATCACCTCTAGCGGACGCGGTGGTGTATAGCGATAAAAATGCCGATTGAAATTGATCTCGTAGCCAACTTTATCCTTAGTCCGGTCCATCAATGCGTCCGGGACGTGGGGCTGGACTTCGCGCTTGAAGAATGCGTCGATGTCATCCTTTAGCGGCACGTTCTCGAAGTCCCGCAAGTCGGGGTCCGGTTCGTATTCCTTACCACTCTTGCCCTTACGAACCGGTTCTGCTTCCGTATCTTTCTGTGTAAAGACGCTCCGGAAGAGTTTTTCTTCCGCACTCTTCCAACCGGATTTCCGCTTATGAAGTAAATTCTCAATTCGAGACCAGATCACATTCCAGTCGCGCTGGGGTTCCCGGCCCAACTCCTTGTCAACCGCCTGGACATCATCCAGAAGATGCGGGCAGGCGTCGAGAAAGCGGGTCTTATCCTCAAGGGTCATCTGGTACCTCAGACGCAAGGGGCGTTCGATTGTCACTCGCGTATATCCGAAGTCCGCATTGTCGAACTCCTTTGAAGTTTCGCCGTCTTTACGCCGCCCATAGACCTTCACGATGCTGTCAAT
>DIZZ01000248.1:783-30847 GCA_002428045.1 Verrucomicrobia bacterium UBA6015 | reverse complement strand
CCGCCAGGCGTCCAGATATCACGGACGTCAACCAACTGAATCTTTCCTTTCCGCCGTTTCTCCTTGCGATTGGTGACGATCCAGATGTAGGTGCCGATCCCGGTGTTATAGAACATGCTTTCCGGCAAGGCGATGATACCTTCCAGCCAGTCATTCTCGATAATCCATTTCCGGATCTCGCTCTCCCCGGAACCTGCACCACCGGAGAACAGCGGCGACCCGCTGAAGACAATCGCCAGCCTTGAACCGTGTTTGTGTTGTTCGGGCAATACCGGTTCAAATTTATCAATCATGTGCTGCAGGAACAGCAATGCCCCGTCATTCACACGCGGCAGGCCAGCGCCAAAACGGCCACTAAATCCCTGTGTTTCATACTCTGCCTTGAGTTCGTCGGCTTGCTTTTTCCAATCCACACCAAAAGGGGGATTCGCAATGAGATAGTCAAATTTGTTGTAGGGGGGCTCGGTGAAGCGATCCTCGATGAGCGTATCACCGAAGCGGACGTTATCGCTGCCGCCGTTCTGATCCACCTGCTTCATGAGCATGTCGGATGCGGCCGTGGCAAAGGCGCGTTTGTTGTAGTCCTGCCCGAATACGTAAAGCTTCGCGGATGGATGGTGATCCCGTAGGTAATTCTGAGCCTCGGCCAGCATCCCGCCCGTGCCGCACGTCGGGTCCAGCAGTTTCCTGACCGTGCCAGGAGTGGCCAGCAGGTCGTCGTCGTTCATGAACAGGATACTCACCATTAACCGGATAACCTCGCGCGGCGTGAAGTGATCGCCCGCTGTCTCGTTGGCTAATTCGTTGAAACGCCGGATCAAGTTCTCGAAAAGCAGCCCCATCTGGTCATTCGGCATGGCGTCTGGATGCAGATCGACTTCAGTAAATTTTCGAACGACAAGAAACAGGATGTTTGCCTCCCGCATCTTCTCGATCTCGTTCTCAAACTCGAAGAACTCAAAAATCTTGCGCACATTCGCTGAGAAACCCTTGATGTAGCTGACGAGATGCTTATCGATGTTGTCGGGATCTCCCTTAAGTTTCTCGAACGTCAATGGGGAATGGTTGTGGAATCGCTGTCCGGCCGCCGCGTTCAGCTTCCGGTCAAGCGCATCGCCGTCGATCTTGCTGCCCTGCCTCTTATCGTACTCTGCCAGCACCTTCGCCTTGGTGGGTGCCAGAACGCAGTCGAACCGGCGCAGCACAATCATGGGCAGCATGACCCGCTCATACTGCGGCGGCCGGTAAGGCCCCCGCAGCAGATCGGCAATCTGCCAGATCAAATTCGCCATATCATAATGATTAGACATTCGTCAGGTCTCCAATTCCACAAGCGGTTCTGGCACATAAAGGCTATTCAACACCGACAACACAAAGACGTGCAAGTATTCTCTATTAGGTAAAATAACACAAGAACCAAGTAACCAGAATCAAGTAACCGATCCGCTCCACGTCTTTTGATTTCAATAATTCCCCGACCGATCAGCCTGTTGGCGTAGACATGCTAGATTTTTAGGTAAGTAACCGATATTGGGCCGGGAAATTGCAGCGTGGATTATTATGACACCGAAGGTAAACCGAATAATCACGGCCTTGCTATCCTGCCCCGTTATCAGTACCTTGGTGGCGGAATGACAATTAGAATTACGAATATGATTAGATACGGACGATGAAAATCAAGACAACAACGATTGACCTGTATTTCGGCTTGTCGGCAGCAGGAACAACCCTGCGAACAGAACTCGTGGCCGGGATAACGACCTTCATGACCATGGCTTATATCCTTGCCGTAAACCCGGCAATCCTGGGCGATGCCGGGATGGACCGGGCCGCACTGTTCACCGCCACCGCGGTATCCTCGGCCCTGGCAACCCTGTTCATGGCTCTGGTTGCCAAACTGCCATTCGCCCTGGCCCCCGGCATGGGCATCAACGCGTTCTTTGCCTATACCGTGGTGATCGGGATGGGTCACAGTTGGCAAACCGCACTGACCGCAGTGTTCCTGGAAGGACTCCTTTTCGTCCTGCTGACAGCATTGAATGTGCGGGGGCTTATCATCAACGCCATTCCACAACCCCTGAGACATGCCGTTTCCGCTGGTATCGGACTTTTTATCGCCTTTATCGGGCTGCAGAACAGTGGCATCATCGTGGAAAGTCCGTCCGTACTCCTGACCATGGGCAATATCAAATCCCCGTCGGTGTTGATCGCGATGGGCGGGCTGATCCTGACGGCGGTACTGCTCGTCCGAAAGGTCAAGGGAGCGCTTTTGTTCGGAATGCTGATCGCCACCGTGATCGGAATCCCCTTTGGCATCACCCAGGTGCCGCATGGCAACCTGCTGAGCCTGCCGCCCTCAATCGCGCCCGTTTTCTTCAAATTCGATTTCAAATCAATCCTGTCCGGCGATATCCTGGTGGTGATCTTCACATTCCTGTTCGTCGACATGTTTGACACGGTCGGTACCCTCGTCGGGATTTGCGACAAAGCGGACATGTTTGATGAAAAGGGCAACATTCCTCGGGTAAAACAGGCACTTTTCGCGGATTCCCTGGGCACGATGGCCGGTGCATTGCTAGGAACCAGCCCCGTCACGACCTATGTGGAAAGCGCCGCCGGGATCGCCGAAGGTGGAAAAACCGGTCTGACCTCGTTGACGGTTGCCATACTTTTCCTGCTTTCCCTGTTTCTAGCACCTGTATTCATGATGGTACCATCCGCCGCCACGGCACCAGCATTGATCATTGTCGGGTTCTTCATGATGTCACCTTTCCAGAAGATCCGCTTCGATGAGATATCCGAGGCGTTACCAGCCTTCGTGACGCTCGTCATGCTACCGCTGACCTACAGCATTGCCGATGGCATCGTGTTCGGTATCCTCAGTTACGTACTAATAAAGCTGCTGTCAGGTAAGGTTAGGGAGGTCTCGCCGGTCACGATCATCCTGGCCTTATTGTTTGCGGCGAAGCTGGCCCTCTGAACCGAGGGCGCTTTCCTAGTTGAAAATATGGCCGTCTGGGCTTAGGATGGCCTGCATGCCTCAAATCAACATAGATATCGCCGGGATGACCGCGCTTCTGGAAGCCAATGCCAAGGTATTCACCCATACGATGGACACCGAGGAAGTCGGCCATGTCATCAGCGTCGGCGACGGGATTGCCCATGTGGACGGCCTACCCAACGTCATGGCCGAAGAAATGGTGCTTTTTCCGAATGGCATCTACGGGGTCACCATGAATCTGGAACGAGACCAGGTGGGGGTCATGATCCTCGGCGATAGCACCCGCATCCAGGAGGGCGATCTGGTCAAGCGCACCGGGAATGTGCTGCGAAGCCCCGTCGGCGATGCACTGCTCGGACGTGTGGTCACGCCGCTCGGCAAGCCCATCGACGGGCGCGGGCCGCTGCAGACCTCGGAAACCCGCATGGTTGAAACCGATGCGCCGGGCATCTCGGATCGCCTTTCCGTCAGCACCCCGCTCCAGACCGGACTCAAGGCGATCGATGCCATGACTGCCATCGGACGGGGCCAGCGCGAGCTGATCGTGGGCGACCGCCAGACTGGCAAGACGACGCTGGCGATGGATACGCTGATTAACCAGGCGGGCAGCAACGTGAAATGCGTGTATGTCGCCATCGGCCAGAAGATGTCCACCATCGTTAGCGTCGTCAACACTCTGCGCGAGGCAGGCGCGATGCAGAATACCATCGTCGTGGCCGCCACGGCCAGCGACGCCGCACCCCTGCAATATATCGCCCCGTTTGCCGGTTGCTGCATGGCGGAGTTCTTCCGCGACCGCGGCGAGGATGCGCTGATCATCTACGACGACCTCTACAAGCACGCCGTCGCCTATCGCGAAATCTCCCTGCTACTGCGTCGCCCCCCCGGCCGCGAGGCATTCCCTGGCGATATTTTTTATCTCCACAGCCGCCTCCTGGAACGGGCGGCGCGCCTGGCTCCCCACTGCGGCGGTGGCTCGCTGACCGCCCTGCCGGTAGTCGAAACCAAGGAAGGCGACTACTCCGCCTACATCCCGACCAACCTGGTTTCCATCACGGACGGGCAGATCTATCTCGAACCGAGTTTGTTCCACCAAGGGTTCCGCCCCGCGATCAACGTGGGGCTGAGCGTGTCGCGCGTCGGCGGCAAGGCCCAGTTGCCAGCCATGAGGAAAGTGGCACTTAAATTGCGTATGGAACTGGCACAGTACCGCGAGGTGGCCTCGTTTGCCCAGCTTACCACGGATCTTGACAAAGCCACCCTCAAGCAACTGCATCGCGGTGAGCGCCTGGCCGAAATCCTCAAGCAACCGCCGCACGCCCCGCTATCCGCCGATAAGCAGGTCTGCATCATGTGGGCCGCCATCAACGGGTGGCTCGATGATATCGCGATTGTCGACATCGCCCGCTTCGAAAACGAATGGTTCCGCCTGCTGAATGGTGCCTTCCCCGGAATTGGCCGCACCATTCTTGAAACCGGCAATCTATCCGTCTCGACCGAAGCAGAAATAAAAACCTCGTTGACCGCCTTCAAAACGATTTTTGCCCCCTCGGCAACCGCGCTACTGTTCGATCCGCGCCGCGTTGTTCCTCCGATGGATCAGCATGAAACCCGCCTGATGACAACGGCGGTGCAGACCGCCACGCCGCTAACGGGAACCTGAGGCCACCGTCATGTCAACCGCCCTGTCCGATATCAAGCGCCGCATCGCCACCACGGCCCAGATAAAAAAGGTCACCGGCACCCTGCAGAAAGTGGCTGCCGCCAAGCTGTCACAGGAGCAGCGCCGCCTAGCCAATGCCGACGCCTTCTCCGCTCAGTTACAGGACCTGCTTGGCATCGCCGCCGACGCCTTGCCACGCCATCCACATCCGCTGCTGAAGCCCTCCTGCGGCGACGCCATCGCCTTGTTTATCTTGGGTTCCGACCGCGGTTTGTGCGGTTCGTTCAATGCCTTACTGATCAAGGCGTTGCCCGCGTTCCTCGCGCAGCACCCAGACCAGACCGTCCATCTGATGTTTCGCGGCAAGGTCACCTATAACCGAGCCTTGAGGCTCCAATTCCCGTCCATTGAAAGCATCGACGCCATTGAGGGGCAGGCCCCTCGCCTGATGGATGCATTCCTGAACGGACAGTTCCGAGCCGTCTACGTCATGTACTGGGACTTCATCAACCGCGCCCGTCAGCGCATCGAGACTCGCCAGCTCCTACCCGCCGTCTTGAAACCCGCCGACCATTCAACCCGACGCGGGGACGCCTACTGCATCGAACCCTCGCCCCAGGCGCTGATCGATAGCCTGCTCCCCGAATTCATTTCGCGGCAGGTATATAATGCCGTTCACAAAAGCGCAGCGGCTGAGCATGCCCAGCGCCAGGCCGCCATGAGCCGCGCCACCGAGAACGCAGGCGAACTGCTCGATACCCTGCGCAAGCAGTACAGCCGCCTGCGGCAAGACTCCATCACTACAGAAATGCTCGAAATTGTCGCCGGTATGTATCGATGAGATGCTCGTTATAGGACCCTTTTTTGGGGTTAATTTGGGCGATCGGCTGACCTATCAGATCACCGTTTCCATAGGGAAAACGTGTTTTCGGGAAAGGACTAAGGGAGGATCGAGGAGGTGGGAACGACGAAGGGTATCCGAGTAAGTGTGGAGACGAAGGAGGGGCGATTAAGTGTAAGAACCAAAGGGTTTCACACGAGGGACGGGGTCCACCCCGTCCGCGTCGTGCAAGCCATCCTGCAAGCCATTGCCATGAACGTACACGGAGCATCTTGCTCCAGATGGGAAAACCAAAAAGAAAAAATGACAGGGCAACGGCACCGCTTTTTGCTGTCGGGCGGGGTTCGACGGGCGCGGCTCGCCCGGAGGTCTTCGCCCTACCTGCACTTCATTCTATCGCTCGAACTTTTCTGCTGGATGTTCCATAGCAACCTGTAACTCCCCCCCACGATAATGGACCGATTCCGCTTCACGTTTCACCGAATTCTGATTTTGGTTGCCGACCAGGCCAATTAAGGGCTAGAATGCCAGTCAATTGCCATTTCTGGAGTGTTTTTGAATCATGTCCCACGAGATTTATATGCACAAGGCCCTGCAGGAAGCCGATCTGGCGCAGCAGGAGGGGGAAGTCCCTACCGGGTGCGTGATCATCGACCACGGGGACACCCCGGATGCGCGCCCCCGGATCATCGCCCGGGCGCATAACCAGGTGGAACGGCTCAACGATCCCACGGCCCATGCCGAGATGATCGCCATTACCCAGGCCGCCTCCGCACGGGGCGACTGGCGCCTGACCCATACCACGCTTTATGTCACCAAGGAACCCTGCGCCATGTGCGCCGGAGCGATTGTCCTCGCGCGCATCCCGCGCCTGGTCTTCGGGATATCCGATCCCAAGCGCGGCGGGGCCTCGGTCTTCAACATCGTACAGCATCCCGGCTTGATCCACCGCTGCGAGGTTACCAGCGGCATCCTGGAAGCGGAATGCCTTCATTTATTACAAGCCTTTTTTCGCCGACGGCGACAGGAAGACGCACCCTCATGAACAAACAGAAATCCACCGTTTTCATAAGCCTTGAAGCCAACCACAACCAGCGTCCAAAACATCCATCAGCACCGCAACCCACCACGATACCGTCGGACTTACCGCAGCCGATGACCATGGAAACGCTATGTCGCAACTACCAGTCCATCGTGCGCACCCTGGGCATCTATTATCCCGTTGCCTACCAGTTTGCCCGCCTGCTAGGAAAGGGCCAGCAGGGACAGGTGTTCCTTGGGTTGCGCCAAGGTGCCCGCGGTTGCATTACCGAAAATGCGATCAAACTATATAGTCCGGCCCTCTATGCTACGCCCGAGGATTACTGGACCGACATGGGACGCATTGCCGCCCAGGTGTCACGCATGCAACGCATCCAATGCCCGAATATCGTTGCACGGTATTCCTATCAGGAAACCTATGGCATTGGATACGTCGAAATGGAGGCGATCGACGGGGTTGACCTGTCCCGGTTGCTCAGCCGACGGTATCTGGAACGTGCCATGCCCCGCTGCTCCCAGGGCGAATGGGTAACGTTCACCCAGACCGTGTTCCGCCTCGAACAAAACCGCATGCGCCTCCAACCCGGCGTTGTGGTCTATCTGCTACGCGGCATCCTGCGTGGCCTGGAACGTCTTCATGACATGGGATTCCTGCATTTTGACCTCAAGCCCGGCAACGTCATGGTCGACCGCCTCGGATCGGTCAAGCTCATTGACTTCGGCCGGGCTGTCATGGTGAACGAACGGGTATCCTTCCTTTTCGGTTCACCACTCTATATGGCACCGGAAACCCACCGCCGCGAGGGCGGATCCCCCCAGTCCGACCTGTTCAGCGTCGGCCTAATCGCCCTGCAACTCCTGGTCGGCCATCCCATTCCAGACGGCCCGGACATCAGCGAAGCCGATCTTCTCAAAGTCAAGATGGGGATCGCAGATCAGCTCGAAACCATCCTGCCCCCCTATGTGTCCGAAAATGCCGACCTCGTCGGCATCCTGCGGAAACTGCTGGCCCCGAACCCGGCGGATCGCTACGCCAGCGCGAAGGATGCCAACGTCGGCGAAAGTGGATTGGCCACCATCGACAAACAGTTGATCTATGCCGGACTCGACACGGAATATGCCCGCGACCTGTCAGATTACCTTTCCAAACTGATCGATCCGCAAACCCAGCGCATTGAAACCGATGACGCTGATCTCGGCAATCCGTGAGATGCAGACAAACAGTTGATAATTATCAAATATAACTTGATAACAACATGCATATAAAATCAATTAAACATCTTATCAATAGATACTTAGAATATAAAATAGATTGTTAATAACTTTATATTGATCAGCGGATGGGTTTCCGGCATAGTGTTGGCATGACCGGCACACAGAATACCATGGCCCAACAAGTGATCGAGGCACGTCGACGGAAAGGGGTTACCCAGTCCGAGCTGGCGCACCAGATTGACTGCAAACAATCGGCGATCAGCATGTTTGAGCGCGGGCATGCCAATGCGCTGGCCCAGCCAAAGATCGAGGCGGCATTGGAGTTCCTCGGGATTCCAGCCACTGCCATCATAGTCCCCTTGCCCACCGGCGAGCTCGAGAAGGGAAGCCCGACAAGGCGTTATTGCCCGGTCTTTGACTGTCCCTCTAACATCCCCTTTAGCGTGCAGGGGGCATTGCTTGTTCAACCGAACCCGCTCGCACAACCCACCCACGCCGGACGTTACTGCGCCCACTGCGGTGAGTTGCTCGAGAGCCAATGTCCGGAATGCGCGGCGCCCCTGAATCCGGGTGCCTGCTGCGTATGCTGCGGAACGGCGTATGTGAACATCCCGCCCAACATCGACAAGACATGGATCGACACACAGCACCTGCGCCTGCGAGCCATCGGCCTGCTAGCGGGTTAGGAAGAACAGGCACACCGCCACGAAAAAGCAACCCATGAGCACCTTGGCCATGGTGACGTTAAGCAGGTTCCAGCGGCGGAAACCGTCCAGCCCCGCGCCGAAGAAAACAAGGAGAAAGGCAACGCTCAGCGGCACCAGGAACATGATGTTGTAGCTCAGCAACAACCCCCCGGCCTTGACGAGCGTCCCATCCGCCTGCCGGATGATCAGCGCCAGCGTCGGCACATAGACCTGCCCCGTGCAGACCGACTCCAGCGCCGTCACTAGCGCGCCGGCCACAAAGCCGGTAACCGCAATCCGGGCACCGCCAACCCCTCGGCGCAGGGCCGCATGAATCAGTCGTTTCAGCCGCGACGGCAGTTGCAGGCTGATCTGCTGCGGATCGCGGTTGCGATGGAACCGCCAGGCATCACGAAAGGAGAACCACGCCAGCAAGGCCATGCCAACCCCCAATACGATCTCGAATCCCCGGCGAACCAGAGGAAAGGCTTGCAGCAGATAAAGCCCGCGCAAGACGCCCAGTCCAATCGCGGTGTAGGTCAGGAACGTGGCGAGGATATAGGCCATCCCCATGACGACCATCTGGCGTCGTGAGAGCCCGAACGCCGTGAGTATGCTCATCAGGAAAACCAGGGTGGAAATCGCGCAGGGATTGACACCGTCCAGAAGGCCGGCCAGCAGGATGGAGGTCACGGAGAACGCGTCCGCCCACTGCTGGATCGTGGACATATCGCCTGGCGGCGTATCAAGTCCCTCCGCTGGCGACCACCCCGGCTGGAGACGCTCGGCCAATTGGCGATCCAGGCAGTCAAAGAGTCCATCGCGAATGCCGCTGAATCCGAAAAGCATGTCGGATTGATCAACCACCATGATCACGGAGGCGTTGTTCTTGATCCCCCGTGCATTCAGCAGGGCGGCCAGGCGATAGTAGTTGGAAGCAACGCCGGTTTCCCATTTGTTGAGCGTGTAGAATCCGTCATAGCGCAACTCGACCTCGGGCATGATCTGTGCGTTGACCTGAATGCACTCCGGACATCCGGCGGCAAAATAATAGTCGATCACCACGGGCGGGATGTCCGCTGCCATGGCGGCACCAGCCACAAACCAGGCGGCACCGAACAGTGCTAGCACCCGCCGCCCGTTCAATGCGCACCCCCAGTCTCCTGAACGCCACGCGTCACCACGCGGATGGGCACCCGCACCTCAGGCGTTTCCACGCGATCCGTGAGGATGCGCAATTCCTTTCCGTCGAGCGCTGACGTTGCCACCAGGCCACCAATCTCAATCCGCCAGCCATGCGCCCCCAAGGGCGTGATGCGGTGGGTCATGCTTTCCAGCGGCATTTGAATCTCGGTAATTTGAAATGGTAGGCGTTGCGAGGAACGCAACGCCAGATATCGGACCATCGGCCCGGTTGCACTGGCGGGATTGACATCGAGGATCAGCACGGAAGGAACCACCACGAGCCGCTCAGCCAATGGCAGTTGCACTGCTGGCACCGCGGCCGCGCTATTCGTCGATGGCAGCACAACACCGGAAAACAAAAACTGGACAATAGGCAGGGCCGGATCGCTATTGTGCAAATACATCGATTTCGATACATTTCCGACATATTGCCGCAACGCGAAAACCACCTTGCAAACGGTTGAGGTCCCGGGCTCAACAATCGACTCCTGCAATTTTACACTCGCCCCGCAACAGCCCTTGACGTCCGTCAACTCCAGCGGGGAATCCCCTTTGTTTTCGATCACAAAGGAATGTTCCACAACCGTATCCTGACCGACGGTTCCAAAGTTGAATACCGGATCCGGACAAACAATCCGGGGAACCGCCCAAGCAGACCGGCACAGCAGCATGAGGAGAAAACATCCCACCACCCTTGACACACTTCGCGCCATGGCCCCACGCCGGGACGCAACCAACGCACGGGCCCTTCGTCCTCCCTCCGCACACGCGTCCGGATCTGCCAGAAGGCGTTGAATCGTCTGCTCCAGCGCACGGGCATCTGCGACCTGTAGGAGCGCCTCGGCGTCCAGCATTTCATCCAACACCCCAGGAAAATTCTCCATATTCGGCCCGGTGATCACCGTTTTTCCCCAGACGGCAGGTTCAATCGGGTTTTGTCCGCCATGGTTTTCGCCAAGGCTCTTGCCAACAAAGACCAGCGTGGCCACGCTATAATAGCCCATCAGTTCGCCCGTCGTATCTGCCAGCAACACCACCGGCGCAGTGCCTTTCTCAGGCGGCGTCTCTCCCGCCAGCATTGCCCCGCGACGGACATACGGCAGCCCGCTCTCGCGCACCAGCCGCTCGACCTCCTGCCGTCGCTCCATGTGCCGAGGTACCAGGATCAGTTGCAACGCGGGGAAATGCTCACGCAAGCGCTTGACACAATTCAAGATAACCCCCTCCTCGCCCGGCCAGGTTGATCCCGCCACAAGGCAGGGTGCCTCCGGATCCATACCGGCATCGATCAGGATTTTCCGGGCCGCCGCTTCCGCCGCGTCGTCCCGCTGTACCGCATCATATTTGACCGAGCCGGTCACTTCCAGCTTCTCCGGGGGAACCCCCAAGGCTGTCAGTCGCCCGGCATCCCCGTCGGTCTGCACGAGAAACCCAGTCACCCACTGAGCCGCTCGCCGGAAAAACATCCGAACCCGCCGATAGCCCTTGTAGGATGCCTGCGAAATCCGGCCATTGACTACCCAGACCGGAACTTTTGCACGGTACAAGGCACGGAGCAGATTGGGCCAGAGTTCGCATTCCATCAAGACCAGTGCCACGGGGTTGATGCAGCGCACAACCCGACGAATGATCCAGGGGAAATCCATCGGAAAGTAGATCAGGACATCATCCGCCGACTTACGTTCGGCTAGCATGGCATGCCCGGTGGATGTCGTTGTACTGATCACGAAGCGAGCGCCCGGACGCGCCTCCCGTAGGGAACGTATAAACTGCAGCGCCACCACGGCCTCGCCCACACTCACGGCATGCACCCAGATCCGCCCGCCCCCGGCCAGGGCCACTCGCTTCGCGTCGGCATACCGACCGAACCGTTCCGAGAAATCCTGGCGATACCCCCCCCGCCGCCGCATGCGCAACAAGAACGATGGCATCAGCACCAGATAGGCGATACCAAACAAGATATTATAAAAAAAACACATGCCGCTCCCTCGTGTCCGAAGCTGTTTAACTTCGGGTTACTAAAGATAAAGGTTATTGCGCCATGTTTCAAGCTCGCGGATGGGCATCCTGGTAGACCTTTTTCAACCGTTCAATACTGACATGGGTATAAATCTGGGTTGTTGACAGACTGGCGTGCCCGAGCAATTCCTGCACGCTACGCAGATCGGCACCGGCATCGAGCAGGTGGGTGGCAAAGGAATGCCGCAGGGCATGCGGCGAGAACTCCGCGCTCAGGCCGGCCTCGGGCAGCATCACCTTCATCATCCGCTCGATCGACCGCGTCGTCAACCCGGCACCATCCTTGTTACGGAACAGCGGCGTCCCCTTCCCTGCCGCATCCCAGATCGAACCGGCCAGATCCAAGGCGTCGCGCAATCCCGCCAAGGCGGGCTCACCCAGCGGACACAACCGCTCCTTTTTGCCCTTCCCCCGCACCAGCACAACGCCCGCTCCGGCATCCAGATCGCCATGGGTCATACCCGCCACCTCGCTGACACGCGCCCCAGTGCTGTAAAGGACTTCGAGAATGGCGCGATCGCGCAGGGCGAAATAGCGGGTGAACGGTTCCTTGCTGCGACCACCAGGTCCGGCCATACGCCCCGTCTTGCACTCGCGCTCATACACAAGCATCGGTACGGCGATCAGACGGTCGATCTCATCCACCGCCAGAACATCCGGCAGATCGCGCGGCTTTTTGGGGCCATGCAGACCGGTGAACGGGTTGACAGACACCCGCTGCTCGCGTTCGAGATGACGAAAGAACGAGCGCAGACTGGCCAGCTTACGGCCGGTCGTGGCGGGCGCGCTGCCGCTTTTCTGAAACACCATCAGGAACCGGCGGGCGTGAAAACGATCCGCCGTCGTCCAGTCATAGGGGGGCTGCGCCTCCTCCCAGACAAAGGCAGCGAACTGCCGCAAATCCTGAAGGTAGCCAGCGACGGTATGCGCCGAAGCATTCCGCTCCCCCTCCAGATAGCGAACAAACCCAGCCACCGCCGAATCCGCCTCAATTCCCATTGGCATCACTTCTTTCGATTCCTACGTCTAGCGGCATCCGCTTGTTTCCGTTTCGCCTTGGCTTTTTTGGAAATTTCTCGGACACGGACTGGCGCGGATGCTGAAGGCGCGCCTATTTCACTTTTCAAAACCATATCCGTCAGATGCTCGTTCTCGTCGAGAACGAAGATCGGCTTTTCTCCATTCCAGGTTTTGAAGTAGTCTGCCGCCTTCTTCTCGAAGTAATCAATACCGACCACCCGCCGGTATCGGAAGCCCTTTTTCGCGCCGACCGCGATTATCTTCTCATCAACAATCACAGAGGGACACACCTGACAGAAGTAACCGGCAGGCGCAAGCATGACGCGGCAAGCCACATCGGTCGTGTAGATGAAATTCGCCATATATTGCTGAGTAGGCGACTTGCAACGGGGGCAGGTATCCGTCTGACCTGCAAACGCCTTTGAATATCCATGGTCGATACTACCGGCAAAAAGATCCAGACCGGAACGAGAAGCGATCTCCGCGACCATTCCCGCTTGGGATTCACGGGAGATGCTGTCCAGATCAACGACAGCCATTCCCTCTTTTCTATCCACACGCAAGCCCGAGGTTCCATCGGCATGCAGATCGCCAACAGGCGGCTTGGCCATCTTGTTTCTAATCTTCGAAAACAAACTCACGAAAACCTCCCATTCTCTTTAATCAAACGATATCCGGACAAAACACAGCCCATCCCCCCTGGATCAGCATATTGCCCGCATCCGCAGCCCCCGCCGACAGCTCGACATCCTCCACCAGCAGCCGGTAAGGCGCCTCATCCGCCCCCCCCAGCGCCCCCTCCCGATTCAACCATTGCAATGTGGGCATTACGCATTCCTTCCCGCGTCAGCCGCCAGTTTCCGGATACCCGCAATAAAGACCGCAAAACTCCGCGACCGTTGGTTATCAAGATTGAGGTGAGGACCAATCGCCCGCGAACCACCCACTTTCTGGTAACGGAGACGGGTTATCTTCACCAACTCCTCTGCCGCATTGGCCAATTCATCGGGTGAACGGTACTTTCTCTTGTTCTGCGACGCGGCCACTCCTGATATGCCAAACGCCTGCTCGACAGCGGCCAAATCAGCAAGATACCAGCTTTCCAGCTCGTGACAGGCGATGCGGATAAGAGCATCAGGGCGATTGGCCTCCCGGCATTTAGCAACAAGCCCGGCTTTGACGGCATGACAATCGGCGGAGTCCTTGTCGCGGAGCACAATGAACTTGGCATCGGGAACACGATAATACCGGCGGCGTCGAACCAATTGCGCCTCAAGATCGCTTTTTCCTTCAAAGACGATATAGCGGACCTGTAGGTCGTCTGGCAACAGGCGAGGCAACACCCCTTGCAGCATCGATTTCGCGGACTCTTCCTCAAGCAGAAAGACCAGTTCGCTCATTGCGGATCCACCCCATCAAAGAAGCCTTGCTTCCAAAGATAGCCTAGCTGATCACCATCCTTCATGTAACTGGCGATCTGCTTGTCCTCCGCAGCGCATTTAATACCGGTATACCCGTTCTCCTTAACCAACCAGAAGACTTCATCGAGTTCGCAGGCGTTAAGGAAATCCGGCGAATGCGTGGAGATGAACACTTGCCCGCCTCGATTGGCGTAATCCCGGAATTCCTCTGCCAGTTCTGTCAGAAGCTTGGGGTAGAGTTGGTTCTCCGGCTCCTCGATACAAAGCAAGGGGTGCGGGTTAGGGTCATAAAGCAGCGTGAGATAGGCAAACATCTTGATCGTGCCGTCTGAAACATGACGTGCGAGAAATGGATCGGTGAAAGAACCATCCTGAAACCGCAACAAGACACGCCCCTCTTCGGTCGTCTTGGCCTCGACGTTCGTAATACCGGGAACGCGATGTTTGAGCCGGTCGGTGATCGTGTCGAACACTTTCCGGTGCCTCTTGTAGAGAAACTCGGTAACCAAAGCGAGGTTTTCACCCTCTTTCGAAAGGTGTTCAGCGTGTCCGGCTTCCTGCTCCGGCCGTGCGCGCTGAATATGGAAATCGGAGACATGCCACCTAGAGATCAGCTCACCTAAGGCCATGGCCGCCGGAAATTTCTTGAACTGAGCCAAACCTTTCACGGCGAGCGTATCGCGAGACTTCAGAACCTGATCCTCACGTTGCAGGTCTTGTTCCTCCCTGACCTGGTCAGGTTCATTGGTGACCGCCTTGCCATCGCCTTTACTGAAATCCAGAAAATGCCAAGGCTGCCCTTTACTACCGCGACGATACTTGAGCAGCTCGCGTTCGACAAACGGGCCATTTTCATCCTCGTTGATTGCCAGCGAGTAGGTAATCAGCGGTGCATTATCCTTTTCCCTGAATTTAAGTTCGATTTCTATCGCCCCGGTTGTGTCGCGACTGCGGGCCTCCTGGAAACCGCGACTCCCGCCGAGTCGGGTCAACGCCACATGGACATCCTCCGTGAGGGCATCCTTCAAAAAGCCGAAGACATTGAAAAGTGTGGACTTACCCGTGCCGTTCGCGCCAACCAAGACGCACATGCGCGGTATATTCCGGAGTTCGGCATCCTTGAACGCCTTAAAATTCTTAAGTTTGATAGATTCCAGTTTCATCCGTCGTGTCCTCTCTCATGCCATTTCACTGCTATGATTTCTATCACTGAAGTCTTGGGGTCACATCGCGCCATTCTTCATTTTAAGTAAATCACCATTTATCAACTGGTTACGACTGACAAATTCCGACGCGCCGACCGCAACTACAGAAATCAGCTTCTGGCACCCTCATCTCGCATTCAGCACCATCCCCGGGCAATTCTCAAATTGACAACATCATGCCGGAACTACTGCCCGGCGTCAAATCTACTTGTCAGCATTCCGTTTTGCTTTCTCTCGGGACTTTTCTTTCACGGTACGATATCGCGTAACCGGGGCAGCCGGTCTCGTCGGCATGTCGTCTGGATGTCGGGTATTCCCGGCAATGATCCGGCTTGAGATCCTGGATGCGGCAGACGTTGCGATCCGTGTCTGGTGTCTTTTCCAACCACGGGCAGCGGCTGACGTCGTCGCCCGTTTCGGGATGGGATTTTTTGGGGTCGTTGGATATTCAATTAAAGGTGACTGGATGCGAAACGGCGCAGGCGGCCGGAAACATCGTCAGAAAAACGCTGGATAAGCGCCTGGGTGAACGCCTCGACGGACGGGGCATCCTCATCATGTACCAACGGTGTGAGGTCAAGCGCAAACCAGACCTGATCCATGCTGTCGGTGGCATGAGACTGGAAAAACGTGGCATTGGCACGGCGACGTCCAGCCACCGCCAGATCGTACCGCTTGCCCCCGGCGATCTGGGAATCAAACACGCCGTTCAAGGCCGCCGCCAGATGCTCGCGCCCGCTGACATCGAGGACAACCTTGTCATCATCGCAAACCCAGTCAAGATCCCGCCAGACCTCGCAGCCCAGAACTTGCTTCGGTCGGCATTTCACAGGCAAGCTGCGGATCGCCCGCAGCACCGCCCCCATCACCGCCACATGGGTATCATGCTTGTCGGCCGGACTGTGAGTATACACCACTTCAGGACCCGCCGCCATCAAAAGCGCCCGCAAATCGGCATCCACCCGGTCCTCCGTTACCGTCTTGACCACGACACTGGGATGATCAAGCTGCGCCATGAACCCATACTGGCCGATGGATGCCGCCTGACGCTGCTCCTGACGCCGCACCGCCCGCATCTGCGCATCGGTGTAGTCAGTATACCCGCCAACACGCGAACTCCCACCGCCATCGGTCACCGTGATCCCGCCAAACCAACGAATGGGCTGCTGGTAGCAAGCCAATATGCCATGCAAGGCCATGAACTCCAGATCGTCCTGATGCGCACCGATACCGAGATGCGTGGTCCGCGCCAAAGCATCCTCCTCAGCCACCCCATCAGGAATATAAATCTCTGCCGTTGACTGACTGAGCTGCATGCGCCTCCACCTTTCAAATCAAGAGACCAGGTTATGGAATCACGGGCAGGCTTGCCGCCGCGACCGCCTGCCCGTGGCGTTTCATCGTCTCATCCGGCATGGAAATATCAAACTGCTCCGCCAGCGCTGGAAACTCGGATAACAGGACATGCCGAGCCTGATCAATGATGATGGCGCCCCCCTCCCCCGAGGTCACGCGTCCGAGAATCAGCACATGGCGCAAGTCGTAGAACTCGGCGTAATGCGCCAGCGAGTAACCAAAGCAGCGCCCGATCGTCGAGAAAATATGCCGTGCCGCCGGGACCCCGGCCTTCAGGCAGGACTGGGTCTGTTCCAATTGTTCCGGCAACGGCATTGATGCCGGAAAGCCCAACCCCGCCTTGGCCGCGAGCCGTCCAACGCCCTGCTGTGAAAAATACTGCACCCCGCAGCCCCGATCCCCGGACCATTCATCGACAGGGGCATCGGCACGATAATCCACCGGGGCAAACGCCAGTTCATTGAGCCAACTGGTGATGCGGCCTTGCGCGTCACAATAGCCCCCGGCCAGACTGGTACCCATCGAAATGCCCAGCAGAGCGCCATCCTTGATCGACATCGCCCCGGCCAGTGCCGTCACCTCGCCATCATTGACCACCTCGAACGGCACATCATTCCACGCCCGCCGCAAATCCTTGAAAAGGTGCCGAACCTGCGCATCGAAATCGGTTGGCGATACGCCACGGAACAGCGAGGCAACCCGCACCTCGTTATTCACATAGACCCCTGCCGCACTGCCGCCAATGGCATCCACACGAGGGAGATGCGCAGCGGCCCGCTGGAGGGAATCCTGGATCCCCGCACGATGATACGACGGATCTTTTTCAAAGTACGGACTCCAGGGGATCTCCTCGGAGAAAACTACCTTGCCGTCAATCAACGCGGCGCACTTGCGATCACTGCCCCCTAGATCAAACCCTATCCGGCAGCCATCCAAATGACCGCCGAGCGCCATGGCCGGTTCCTGGGCCATCGACAATTCGCCCGGATCGGCATATTCAACCGTGAACGCCTCGGGGAATATCCTGCCGCCGAAGATCTCGGCATCAAATGCCCGTTCACCACCCATGCAATACGAGGATGCCAGCATTTGCGCGATGTCCCGGCTGCCGCTGACGAAAACCCGGGCACTTCCCTTCTGCCAAAGCAAGAATTTCAGCAGCCGCTCAACATAAAGGCGATTGAGTGCCATGTACGGTTCACGAGGAGGCAAAACCTTGACATGGTGACGGTAACAAATACCATCCCCCCGCACCAGCGCCAACTCCACCATCACGGCGTCGGGTTCACGGTCAACACGGTCACGATACGCTCGGTTCCACAAGGCCGCTGGCACAAAATCAGGATCTAGTTCAGGCGTAATCGACGGCGTCACGGTCAAGGCGCTCATATCTCGCATTTAAGCCATTGACCCTTGCTGGCCACGACATTCTCGATGAACTGCATTCCCCGGACGCCATCGTCCACGTTCGGGAAATCCAGTTCCAGATCCGTGGGCTGGCGTCCGTCGATGATCGCCCGCATGGTGTCCGTGGCATTTCGGTAGACATTCGCGAAGGCCTCGTAGAAGGCCTCGGGATGGCCGAATGGCAACCGGGTGGCCCGGGCAGCAGCCGGGGAGATCGCCCCGATGGCATCGGTTCCGCGTCGGTAGGTGGTAATCGTTCCATCCGTATTATAGACCGGCAGGGTGTTCGGCTCTTCCTGTGTCCACGATAAACCACCCTCGGTTCCATGGATCCGGATACGCAGCCCGTTGAGCTCGCCAATACAGATCTGGCTGGCAAAGAGCAGTCCGCGTGCCCCGTTTTCAAAATGCACAAGGCAGTTGCCGTCATCATCAAGCCGACGTCCTTCGACAACGGTTCCGAGATCGGCACAGATCTCGGTCATTTTCAGACCGGTAATGTATTCGGCCAGATTCTCGGCGTGGGTGCCGATATCGCCCATGCAACCTGCGGCCCCGCTGCGTTTTGGATCGGTGCGCCATTCGGCTTGCTTGGCCCCCTCGCGCTCGATCGGCTTGACCAGCCAGCCTTGTGGATATTGGACAACGATCTTGAGCACGGTGCCGAGCCTGCCCTGCCGAACCATGTCGCGCGCCAGCTTGACCATCGGATAACCGGTGTAGTTGTGCGTCAAGGCAAAGACCTTGCCGCATTTCTTGACAATTTTGCGCAGCGCCAAGGCTTGCTTGAGATCGAACGTCATGGGCTTATCCAAGACGACATGAAAACCCGCTTCAAGAAAATCCCGGGCCACTGCGAAATGGCTATCGTTAGGCGTGACGATCGAGACAAAATCAATCCGCTTGCCTGGCGGCAGCGCCAGCTCCCCGGCAATCATGTCGGCGACCGTCGCATAACAGCGGTTCTTGTTAAGGTAAAGGGCGTCGGCCATGTCTTGCGATTTTTCGGGCGACCGACTGAAACAGCCTGCCACCAGTTCAACGCCACCATCAAGGCATGCCGCCTTGCGGTGAACATCCCCAATAAAGGCACCAGGGCCTCCGCCAACCATACCCATTCGCAATTTACGCTTCATGGAGGATCCCTTTCGGTTAAACGACGGGGTTGGCGATAAAATCGCCACGACAGGTCTTGAGGTAATTCAGAGCGCTCACCTGTCCGCTCATTTCAAGACTCCGGCGCATCACGGGATCATGCCATCCCTCGATATCGATGCAGCCCTTGAAACCGCCCTTGCGTAGATCCGAGATGATCGCGGTCCAGTCGCTATCGCCAAAACCGGGGGTGCGATGATACGCGAACGGAGGCACTGCCTGCGCCTGTCCCGGCAACGCGACATCGGCATGCATTGATGAATGGACGCCATAGGTGCGGACCACATCCCAGTGAATGGTGGCATCCTTGCCATGGATATGAAACATCTTGCCGACCCATTTACGCAACTGGGGCATTGGATCAATCAGACTGACCATCTGGTGGCAGGGTTCCCACTCAAGACCGAGATTGGACGCCGGGACGGCATCGAACATCATTTCCCAGGCGGTCGGGTTATGGGCGATATTCCAATCCCCGGAAGCCCATGTGCCTCCCATGTCGCAGTTCTCGAAGGCGATCCGAACACCCTTGTCGGCAGCCCGCTTGGCAAGCGGCGTCCAGACTTTCTTGAACTGCGGGATACTCTCGTCGATCCGCTTGCCACGCACACGTCCAGTAAAACCAGCGACGACGTCGCATCCAAAGAGATGGGCATTATCAATGCATTTCTTCCATCCGTCGAGGGTTTCCTTGTCCTTGGGCTGGTCTTCGAGCGGATTACCAAAAATGCCAAGGGAGGAGATCACGGCATCGGTTCCCTCCAACACGGCCTTGACCTCGCGGGCAAGCTTCTTGAAATCCACGCCCTCGCACGTCTGCCAGAAGGTCAGACTGTAGGATTCGAACCCGTGGTGCTGAATCTGGCGGATGTATTCCGGCGCTTTCATACCACATCCGACGAGCGTGCCGATGCGAATGTCCTTTTCTGGAACTGCGGGGGTTGTCATAGGGGATCTCCTTGTGCTCTGGTTTATTTACTACAAACAGTTAATTCAAGCGTTGAGCTGGACACGCTTACCGGTCGTCGCACTCTGGACCGCCCCGTGAACCATGGCCATGCTTTTAATATTGTCCGTGCAGACGGTCTCGGGAACCCCGCCTTTGCGGATCGATTCAAGGAACAAGGCAATCGCGCTGCTGTGGCCTTGAGAATGGGATTTCGGAAACGTTCGCGGAACGGTCTTGGGTTTAACCTGACGCGTAAACCCTGTCTCACCAGTGACGATCTCGCAGCGGAATTGCTTGGCACCATCCCATAAGACGGTGCCTTTTTCTCCGATCAGCCGCCAAGTACATTCCCATGGGGTAGGACATCCCTCGGCACACCAGCTTCCCTGATAGGTGTAGACGAGGCCGCCGGTCATCTCGAAGATCGCCGCCGCCGAAGGGCCGCTTTTATACCAGGAATGCTTCGGGGTCCATTCATGACTGTAGACACTGGTGGCATCTGCCCCCGTGAGAAAACGAGCCTGGTCAAAGGAGTGGATCGCCATATCCAGAAGCAGGACATGATCCATCACGTCACGGAACCCGCCGAAATGAGCACCAATGAAGAAGTCACTATGCACTGCCACCAGATTACCAATGGCACCCGTGGCGATAAAGCGGCGCAACGCACGGATCTCGGTGTTGTAGCGACGGTTCTGCATGACGGCATAAATCCGGTCTGCCTTCTGTGCAGCAGCCAGCATCTTGCGGGCATTCGGCATGGTGTCACTCATCGGCTTCTCTCCGAACACATGGCAGCCATGGCGCAGCGCCGTCACGGTCGTGGCGCAATGAGCCTCAGGAATCGTGCAGTCAAAAACCACCTCAGGGCGCGTGGACTTCAGCATGGCCTCCAGATCACTACCAACCGCCGCCCCCGTTAGCGCATGACGCTCTTTCTTGGCCTCGGCCGCTGCAGGGTTGAGATCTACCAAACCGACAATATTGACCTTCTCCTTGACCGTCTTGTTGCCAAGCCACGCATTGGAGATACCCCCACAACCGACGAGCACCGCATTTATCTTTTTCATATGCACCTAATGGTTAAACGACGGAATGACTTAAAAATGGACGTTGACACCGGCCCGCAGATTCGCCGTATCGAAGTACTCAAAGCCCAGATCCAGCGAGACGGAATCCGTGATGAAGATCTCTACCCCACCGATAACCCCACCCTCCGTCTCGGCACTGATCGCATCACCACGGAAGGTCGAGAATGCAGGCCCGATGTAAAGCGCAATACTTTCGGGACGATAGTTCTTGTTGCCATCCAGGTGGTTAACGATCGACAAGGTAAGGGATGCAGAAATTTCATCCCACGCCAGCGTGTCGTATCCGATATCCGACTCAAGACTCAGATACTGAGCACCGAGATTGAGTCGAAAGGCGTCCTCCATAGGGATAGGCTCGCGAATGAAATGATTGAGCAGATTGACACTTACGCCAAAACCAAGCGCCATTTCGGCATCGCCCTCGGACATGAACTCGATCTCGGCGGTGTTTTGACCAACAAGACCATAGACGTTAAGCCAGGACAGGACACTGAGTCCAAGATAGCCGGTGGTCCGGTTGCCGGAAAGGGTACGCGTTATCGAGGGTGAATCCCCCAAGGTGACCTCGCGCTCCGTCTGCCCAGTGTACAGCCCGGCGGTGACCCTGGTTAGTACGGGATCCTTAAATAGATAGTTTATCGCTTCGTTATTCCGTCCAACAGGAATAGCACCGGCGGGCACTGCAACGAAGGAGACGATAACGGAGCCAACAGCAAGTAAGGCATATATTTTTTTCATGTTGCCTATACTAAATGTTGCTCTTGTTATTTTTCAAGCATATATTACCAGAATATTTCGATTTGCAAGGGGAGTAATTATGTTTAGGAATCTGGTGGCGCTTGGCATGATCGGTTTGGTTTCGGGATGTTTCCCACAGAAGGCCCCCGAACAATTACCGATGATTCGGTCGGTTGATGAGGCTCGCAAGACGCAGGAGCGGTTTCATCTTGATCTATCCGGCACAGGATTGAGTGCGGTTCCTGATGGGCTGGGCGTGCTTAATGGCATGGCTCGACTATCACTGCGGGGCAACACATTGGGTGTCGTAGGCGAGTCGATCGGCGAGTTGAATGCCTTGCCATGGATGGACCTAGGGCAGGCGGGCATCACCGGCATCAGCCCATCGCTTGAGCGAATGGAAGCATTGCAAACGCTTTATCTCAGTGATAATGCACTGACGGAACTACCACCCACGATCGGCAGGCTTGCGGCGCTTCGCTATCTAAATCTGGACCGTAATCGGTTGGGATCCTTGCCGGATACGTTCGGGGATCTTAAATCCCTGCGCTGGCTGCGCCTGAATAATAACGCCTTGGAAACGCTTCCTCCCTCAGTGACCCAGTTGCAGACGCTGGAAAGGCTCTATCTGCGCCAGAATCGACTGACGGCATTGCCTTCGGAAATCGGCAATCTCAAACAGTTGAAACATCTGTTGCTGACGGGCAATCCGATTCCGCCCGAGGAACTGGAACGGATCAAGACGGCATTACCCCATTGCGATGTGGAATTTTAAACAATCCCTAGGAGCAGCAGATCATGGCATATCAAAAGATAAAGGTTCCAGCGGCAGGTGAGGCAATTCGGGTTGTGGACGGCAAGCTACAGGTGCCGGACTGCCCGATTATTCCGTTTATCGAGGGCGACGGGATCGGTGCGGATATCACGGTAGCAGCGATGACGGTATGGAATGCGGCGGTGGAGGCGGCCTATGGCGACCGCCGCCGGATTGCCTGGATGGAGGTCTTCGCAGGCGAGAAGGCGGTTGCCACGTATGGTGAGAATGTCTGGATGCCGGATGAAACGCTGGCGGCCATCCGACAGTTCCTGGTGTCGATCAAAGGCCCGTTGACAACGCCCATCGGCGGCGGCATCCGGTCCCTGAATGTGGCCTTGCGGCAGGAATTGGATCTCTACGTCTGCCTGCGCCCGGTACGCTGGTTCGAAGGGGTTCCTTCGCCGGTTCGTCGTCCCGACCTGACCGATATGGTCATTTTTCGCGAGAATTCCGAGGATATTTATGCTGGCATCGAATGGGCGGCTGGGACTGCCGAAGCGAAGAAGGTGATTACCTTCCTGCAGCAGGACATGGGGATCCGCAAGATCCGTTTTCCAGAAACCAGCGGCATCGGCATCAAGCCCGCGTCGCGCGAAGGCACCGAACGGCTGGTCAAGGCCGCGATCGAGTATGCCATTGCGAATGGTCGCCCCTCGCTGACGATTGTCCATAAGGGCAACATCATGAAGTTTACCGAAGGGGCCTTCCGGGACTGGGCCTATGCCTTGGCCGTCCGCGATTTCGGGGCTCAACCGCTGGATGGCGGCCCCTGGCAGGTAATCAAGGGATTGCCGGGCGGACGCGAGCTGATCATCAAGGACGTGATTGCCGATGCGTTCCTGCAGCAGATCCTGACGCGTCCGGCGGAATATTCGGTCATTGCGACCATGAATTTGAACGGGGACTACATTTCCGATGCGCTGGCCGCCTGTGTGGGGGGTATCGGTATTGCGCCGGGCGGAAACATCAACTACGCCACTGGAGTGGCCTGCTTCGAGGCGACTCACGGCACCGCGCCGAAATATGCCGGGCTCGACAAGGTCAATCCCGGATCCCTGATCCTTTCTGGCGAGATGATGCTGCGCTACATGGGCTGGCGCGAAGCCGCCGACCGGGTGCTGGACGGTATGAACCGGACCATCGCCCAGAAAACGGTAACCTACGATTTTGCACGGTTGATGGAAGGCGCCACCGAGGTGTCCTGCAGCGCATTCGGCAAGGCCGTAGCCGCCAATATACGGAGTTGCCGCTGAGTCCGGTCTGGAGCGCCCTACCCGATCAGGCGAGACAGAACCCAGGCGTATTCGGCAGCAATGCTGGCCTCCACCCCTCGTGCCCGGAGCGCCTCGGGCAGGACGTCGAACGTGTAGGTTTCGATCTCCAGATGGGCGACGCCCGCCTGATGCACCGCCGCGAAGAATGACGGGGGCAGCAGCGTCGCCGTGGAACGGAGCATGCCCTGCGCCGCGAAATCCAACGGCACATGAAAATGCACACGCCACTCGCTACCCGACTCCGCACCGGCGGCCAGGGCATCCGGCAAGTCCGGCCAGGCCTGCACCCTGCCAGCCCCGTCACGCACCCTCACTTGGTGCAGATAAACGGCATCGCAGAAAGGTGTTAATTGATCCGGTACGGCCTGCTCGCTGACCAGCGAGAGCGCCGCGCTCAATTGGATCTTCGACACACGAATGCCGCTTTGCACGAGACGATGCAACGACGCCACCGGATCCTCGAACTGCAGCGCCAGATGACAGGTGTCCACGCAAACCCCGACATGGTCCCGAATGACCGGGGAGCGGTCCAGTAGATAACGTTCGAAGAAATCAATGCATTCGCCGGTTGTTTCCAGGAAACAGTCCGGCTCCGGCTCAAGCCCTAGATGAATGAACCGTCCGGTGCGTTCCCGTAGCTGCGCCAGATGCCGGGCCACCGTGTCCAGATTCCGGGCCATCGCCTCGATATCCGCCTCGCCCCGGATCCATGCCTTGTAGGACCCCGGCACGGTACTGATGCTGCCTTCCATCCCCTCCGGCAGCAAGGCGGCTAGGATATCCGCCAACCGACAGGTATAAGCCACCCGTTCCGGGGTACGCCAGTCTGGCTGGTAGACCGATTCCTTGACGCAGGACTGATGAAACGCGCCATAGGGAAACCCGTTGATCGTGAAGGCGTACAGGCGGTTGGCCGCCAGGAAATCACGAAAGGCGTGCAGTTGAACCGGGTACGAAAGCGTCAGTGCGGCGGCATTGCTGAGCCGCAGACCGAGCCCGAAGTGCGCATCCGGGCAAACCCTATCGCGCACGTTGAGCGCCTTGGTGCGGATCGCCTCAAAATTTTCTGACCATTTCTCGCCCGGATGGACGTTGAGGCAGTAGGTCAGATACTGCCGGGTTCCCGTCTGCATGGCTAGTAGCGCTCCTTGAGATATGCAACCGCCTCCTGAATAATCGACGACTCCATGCGGTTGACTTCCTCCTTGGCCCCTAGACCGACAGGCAGCGTCACCCGGAGTTCCCCACCGAGGTGTTCCTGGAAGTCGTGCAGTCCCTGAATGATCTCCAGCGTCCCGTCCGGCGTCCGCCGTTCCAGCAGCGCCGACCATATCGGTAGTCCGGCTGTTTTCATGGCATCAAGGATTGCCTCGCGCTCCGTCGTCGTAATCCGCCCCGAACGGCTGGCATAATAAGAATCCAGGGCAATACCAATCGCCACGGCCTGCCCGTGACCAATGGCATAGTTCGACATCATCTCCAACCGGTGCGCACTCCAGTGACCAAAATCCAGGGGACGAGCGGTTCCGAACTCGAAGGGATCGCCCGCCGTGGCGATATGCTGCAGGTGCATGATGGCGGTACGACGGACCACCTGCTCCATCACGGCCTTGTCGCGCTCGCGGATGGCGGGGGCATGGGCGGCGAGATAACTGAAGAGATCAGCATCCTTGATGATAGCGATCTTGAACGCCTCCGCGACGCCGCCCACCCAGTAGGTATCGGGCAAGGAGTCGAGGAAATCGAAATCCACCAGCACACCGAAGGGCGGTGCGAAGGTGCCAGCGAAGTTTTTAACCCCATAGGCATCAATCCCGTTCTTGACCCCCACGGCACTGTCATTCTGCGCCAGCACCGTGGTCGGGATGCGGATCAGCCGTACCCCCCGGTGTACCAGCGAGGCGGCCAGCCCAATGATATCCAGGGTACTGCCACCGCCGATGGCGATGACAAAACTCTGCCGACAGAGATGCTGCCGGGCAATGCTTTCCATGATCAACTCAGCAGCCTGCCGGCTGTGCTTGGCCATCTCGCCACCGGGTACCTCCTGCGGGGCACAGACCAGATCGATCCGGTCCTGACGAGCATGGATATACTGCGTGACCTGACGAGCCAGGTCGGGCTGTGCCGCCGCCAGGCCAGCGTCGATGAACACCTGTACCCGGTGCCGACGGTTCTCCTGCAGCCGATCAATCGTATCCATCAGCAAGGGGTTTTCCACGTCAAACACGCCGCGCGTAAAATGCACGGGGTATTCAAACGCCACACTGAAACGTTGTAGATATGTATTCATAGCCTCCACCTAAATCCATGCCTGCACGGCTTGCGCCAGATCCACCAGCGAGGCGGGCTGCCGGCCCCCTGCACCGCCCACGCCGCACGTCGCCGCCCACGCCGCCTGACGTCCCGAACCGATCCGACCGTGCGACCCCTTGATCCGCCCTGTATCCAGCGACACGGATCCGGGAGGCCATCCCCAGAAAAGCTCGACGGGATCATACCCCGGTTTGTTGTGAATGTCCACATGCCTTGCATAGTCTGGGGCCTGTCGCAAATCGGTCCACCAGGGATAGGCCAGCCAGCACCCATCGGCGGCCACCAACATCAGGTCGCCAACGCGCGGATGGGCAACCCCCGCCCGCTGCTGCGCCCCGGCATCCATGACCTCGCCAACGCCATCAAGCCGACCGAGCACGGCCGCAGCGGCCTCCCGCGCCTTGAGATCCCGCACCACTACCTGCGCCACTTCATGATCGACCATGGCGAAAGCACGGCTGGCATGCAGATCCGCATACAGCATGCCCTCGATATCGCGCAGTTTCAGCAATCCATCCGCCGCCAGCGCCGCGTTCGGCAACACCGCGCCCCGTGGACAGTCGGCGATGGCGTAATCTCCGAACACCACCAGGCCATAGCCGTTGCGTGCGGCCGCCGCCGCCAGCAGTTCAAGCTGCCCGCGCAAAGCGGCCAGGGCGACCGCACTGCGGGCGTGGTGGGTGCCATAGCGCTGTAGATCGTAGTCCAGCACAGGCAGGTAGGTCATGCAGACGTCCGGCGCCAACGCCGGATCGTCAAGTACCGCCGCCGTCGCTTCAGCAATCCATTGCGACGACTTCGCACTGGCCAGTGGCCCCCAGTAATGCTTGAGCGCAAAAGGACGTCCCAATCGACGGCAAAGGGTCTTGTACAGGCCCGCGGGCTGGCTGTAGCAATCCAGGATCATCCCGCCATGGTGACGATGGATCGGGGCAGGAGAAAGGATCATGTCCACCTCCTCACCCATGCTCTGCTGCCAGAAGAGCAGCGCCACCCGACGTCCCGCTGCTCGGGCCTTTGCCCAGATCCGCGGCCCATCCACCAGTGCCGATGACTGTTCCCAGAACAGCGGTTTGCGTAGCCGGCGGTCATAGATCCCATTGCCCGCAAGCCCGTGGACCGACGGCAGCGCGGCCGTGCGGAACGAGGCCTGGGCCGAGCAGGTCAGCGCCGGAAAGACCGGGTCCAGCGGACGAAAGGTCATCCCCGCCATGGCGGTTCCGCACTGCTCCGAAAGAAAGTCGAAACCCAGTCCGGCGACTTGAACAACCAATATTTTTTCGGGTTTATCCGCTTTCATGACATCAACACCATCCAGGTTCAGGAGGCATAAAACCACCGCGATCCATACACACTCAATGGCCAGGCGGCGAGTGTAATCGCCGCAGCAATCCACCCGCCCCCCCCAGAAGATGCCATAAACGCGGCCTGAATCAACAATAAACCACGGATGAATTGTCCGATCGAAGGAATCAGCACGGCGGGCTCGGGCGATCCAGCCAGGCGATGCCCCAGTCTCAGCGGCCAAGCCACGGCGGACAGCGCCAGCACGGGGAACAGCCAACCGACAGCGGCCCCGCTGCCCATCCCCCAGAGCAACCCCATGCAGCAGGCCACCGCCACAGCAGGCAACCAGCGCTGCCATGGCAAGGGGAGCTTTTCGGTTTCGCGGTCGGCCAGCGCCGTCACGGCGGCGATATACAGAGTCAGCCCGACGGCAGCCACGATCACACCATTCACCCCCGCCACCAACGGCGGCGGCGGGGTGCACGCCGCGCCCAGCAGCAGACTCGCCCCACGACACGCGCCCATGCATAGCGCCCCTGGCAACCGGTGTTTCTTGGCTAGGCCGTTATAGGTCAGCACCAGCCCGGCCAAAACCGCCGCTACACCCAACACCTGCGGTCCAGCCAGGGCGGCAAGCCCCAGCCCGGCCGCAAAGAGGATGGCCGCCACCAGCCAGGCCGCACGCAATGAGACCTGACCGGAAGGCAGAGGCCGATCCGGACGGTCATGCGCATCCTCATGCCGATCGACGTAGTCGTTGCTCACCAGACCCGCCATATAAAACAACAGCGACACGCCCCCNNGCACAACAGAGCCCCCCACCCCGCCCCCGCCTGCCAGCAGGAATCCGGCGACCGGATCGCCAGGCACCGTCAGCAGGTTCGGCGGACGTAACAACGTGAGCCAGGCTCTGATTGATGAATGCGGCGCGGGCATGATCAGCGCTGAAACTGGGTCGGATCCACCGGCACCAAATCGAGTTCCGGCGTCCACTTGGGCGAGCCCCTGTAGAATGCCATGGCATTGGAAAAGACCAGTTTCTCGATCGTCGACTCCGGATGCCCGTCGTCCTTCATATACGCCACAACCTTTACCAGACTCAGCGGATCGGAGATCCCCCAGTCGGCAGACCCATCGACAATCATGCGGTCGCTGCCAAACTCACGAATAATACCCGATACACGGGCGGGTGTCAGTTTGGAGATCGGATACACCGTCATCCCGCAATAGCAACCCGTATCGCGACAGATCGCCATGGTTTCCTCGGTATTGTGGTCAATCAACACCTTGTCTGGATTCATCCCCGCCTCGCGGATGATCGCCGCCGTCCGCCGAATCCCCTCCGGCTTGTTGAAATGCGGCAAATGCACAATCACCACCATGTCGCGGGCCTTGGCAAGCTCGAGCTGCCGCTGGAAGGCATATTCCTCGTTCACCGTCATATTGTTGAACCCGATCTCGCCCAGCGCCACACAACGGGCATGATCGAGATACACCCCGAGTCCGTCAATCACCTCGTCGGCCAGCTTACGGTTCTCGGTCTCCTTCGGATTCAGCGAAACGGCAGCAAAGTGGTCGATGCCGAAACGGCGGGCACGCACCGTCTCGAATTCAAGGATCAGGTTGTAGTAGTCGAAGAACGTACCGGCATAGCGCCGATCGGCACCCATCCAAAAGGAGGGTTCAACGCAGGCACGGATACCGGCGGCATACATGGCCTGATAGTCATCCGTGGTCCGTGAATACATGTGGATATGCGGTTCAATCACCTTCATAACGGCCTTGCCCTTCTTACTATAAACATGAGCGGAGTTATCCCGCCTGTATCATTTACCCTATTAACGAATTTCAGTTGCCGTATCTTAGCCGTTCAACCGCCGACAGGCAAGACCTGATCGATTTAACCTGCAACGCCTCGACATGCGGGACGTTCCATACTGAAGGACCAATTGAAGGGATGGAATGAGCAGCTATAATGCGCCGTCGGGGTACCATGATGACTGGGTGATTGCGCTGGCGGTGGCGAATCTTGGGCGGTGGGAGATGGGGAATATGGGGTCTATGGCTAGACTGCTGGGTGGCGGCGGGGGTTATCGGCGAGGTGGCGGCGAGGTGGCGGCGGTAAGCGGCAGGGGGAGCGGGTGGTGGTGGGGTGATCTTCGCGGGCGGTTAGCGACGTACCGCGCAAGGGCTTCGCGACTTCTTTTTAGTCAATTTGGATTCGGTGCAAACCAGAACAGAGACGCAAACACCCATATGACCACAAAGAGGCTGGCACCGCCAACGACGGCAAGGGTGTCCCTGATCATCGCACAAAAAGCCCAGTAAATATGGCTTTTTTCTTATGAAAAAAGTGGTGGAGGTAAGGAGATTCGAA
>DIZZ01000248.1:557-772 GCA_002428045.1 Verrucomicrobia bacterium UBA6015 | reverse complement strand
TACCAACTGAGCTATACCCCCATTATTTCCATTGCGGCAACAGGGGCCGCATTGGAAACGGCTCGCAATCTACCCGATGCCTCGTTCGATGTCAATGCCATATTCAACAAAAATCAACTGCCGCTTCCAGCCCGTTGCACTTTGCCGACATTGATCTTTCGCAGGCGGATTGTTTTCGGAGTGACCTCGACCAGTTCGTCCTGGTTGATGTAGGC
>DIZZ01000248.1:0-463 GCA_002428045.1 Verrucomicrobia bacterium UBA6015 | reverse complement strand
CGGCAGTGCTCGCCGATGATCTGCCCGCGATACACCTTGATGCCGGGCCCCATGAACAAGCTGCCGCGATTCTGCAGATTGAAGAGGGCGTAGGCCACGGTTGTGCAATTCTCCATGCAGATGAGGACGCCGTGTTTGCGGTTCCGCATGTCGCCAGCGTAAACATCATAGCCGTTGAAGATATACGTCATCACCCCCATGCCCCGGGTATCCGACATGAATTCTGATTTATAGCCTAGCAATCCGCGGGTCGGGATGTTGTAGTTGAGCCGGACCATCCCGTTGTTTTGGTGCATTTCCGTCATGCGGCCTTTGCGGGCACCGAGCTTCTCGATCACAATCCCCATGTTGACTTCATCCACATCAATGGTCAGCAGTTCATACGGCTCCATCAGAACACCGTTATCGCGGCGGGTGATGACTTCCGGACAGCCAACCTGGAACTCGTAGCCTTCGCGGCGCA
>DIZZ01000283.1:11812-11938 GCA_002428045.1 Verrucomicrobia bacterium UBA6015 | reverse complement strand
CGCTACGGCGGCTACGGGGAAGCATGCGGGGGTTCTCGCGAGGCCCGTGAGGGGATCGCCCGGATCTTTGCCAGCTATGGGCACAAGGACAGCCCATGGGAGTCGGTCGGCGGTCTCTACCGCCAG
>DIZZ01000283.1:9996-11802 GCA_002428045.1 Verrucomicrobia bacterium UBA6015 | reverse complement strand
CGACGGCCAGCAAGGCGGGGTTCACGCCCGAGGCGGTCAAGGCGGTACTCGACAGCGATGGCAAGCTGACACTCTCCCAAGCGCTGCGCTGCCGTGTTCGGTACTTCTCTGACGGGGTGGTGCTCGGGTCCAAGGCGTTCGTCGAGGACGTGTTCCAGCGTAACCGGGATCAGTTCGGCCTCAAGCGCAAGAGCGGTGCCCGAATGCTACGCCGTGCCGAGGCGGGGGATCTTTGCACCATGCGCGATCTGCGCCTGGAGGCGATCTCACCGCCGAAAGCCGCCTAGCTGCTTGCCATCAATCCGCGCACCTGCTAGCTTTATCCCCATGAAGCGTAGTCGGTGGGCATCTTTACTTTTAGTCGCTGTCGTTGGCCTTTGCGGCCAGCGGGCCGATGCCATGCGCACCCCCGGTCCGGCATCACCCAGCCGTCCCAGATCACCACCACCTATGAGGTTGCCTATCGTTACCACCCAACCCGTGTCTATGCCGACCACGCCGATCTGCTCAACGGCGTTGAACACAAGACCCCCGCGATGGCGTTGATCGCCAGCGAACTCGTCAGGGATCGGGACAGCCTGGACCGGATTCGCGTTTCTACCGTAAAGCGTGCGTCCTCCCTGGATTCGCAGCGGGTGGTCAAGTACGACGCCCATAGCCAAATCAGCAGTTCCACCAATCAGGTCACCAGCAAGATGATGAGCATGACCGCCAGCCAGGTGTTCAGTGCAGCCAATACCCCCGTCGTCGTCGAGAGCTCCACGGCCGATGCCCGCGGCAATATACTGGCCAGCCTGCAAGCTGACGGATCAACCCTGTCCTACGACGCCACCGATGGCGACCTCGTGTCCGCAATTACCGGTCCATCCGGTACCGTCACCAGCCTCTTTGACGGCTTTGGCAACCTCACAAACGACGGAGTCTGCGTATATGGCTGGGATGCCGAGATGCGGCTGGTGAGCGTCGAGCCGGTTACGGTAGCAGAGGGGGCCTCCCGACTGACCTACAGCTACGACCCGCATTCCCGCCGTGATACTCGTGAATGCCAAGTCTACCAATCCGGCACTTGGGTCCCCGTCGAACGCACCGACTTCATGTACGCCGGATGGCTGCTGCTTGCCGAACGCATCCAGGCGATCGACAGCGGCTCCACCGCCACCAGCTACCGCGTCTACGCCTGGGGGCCGGACTTTGGCGACACCATGCAGGCCGCCAGTCCCATCCCTTCCGACGCCATCGGCAGCATGGGGGGTATCGGCGGGCTTCTCAGCGTTACCCATCAACCTGCTGACGGCGATGCGGCCACGTACTACTACTGCAACGACCTGTCCGGCAACATCGTCGCCCTCACCGATAACACCGGCTCGAACATCGTCGCCCGCTACGACTACACCGAGAAGGGTTCGATTGCCGACACAGCCGCAGCCGACTTCACAATCAACCCCTTCACCTGGCGAGGAAAATACCAGGAGCCCGAAGCGGGCGGCCTGCTGTACTTCGGCTACCGGCACTACTCGCCAGCACTCGCCCGCTGGATCAGCCGCGACCCCATCGGCAAATCCGGCGGCATCAACGAAAACGCCTACTACGATCCAGACCCGCTCGGGTTGGCACCGTTCTCTTACAAGTACGGCGGCGGTGACGAAGACTTCAATGTAAAGACATTCGTTCCCGCGTTTGCTCCTAAGCCTGAACCCCGCGTTCCCCCCGCATTTGTGAATCCCGGCCCTGGTCCGAATGTCTACAGGAAGGAGCCCGTCCTTGCCCGTTATCATGGTGCGTCTGGGGTCACATCTCGATAATCTA
>DIZZ01000283.1:0-9868 GCA_002428045.1 Verrucomicrobia bacterium UBA6015 | reverse complement strand
GCATTTCCTCGATCTGCTGGGCGAGATGAGCGAGCGTTTTGGTGTAGAGGTTCATGCTTATGTGCTGATGGATAACCACTACCATCTGATTCTCCGTACTCCTGATGCGAATGCCAGTCGCGCGATGCAGTGGCTGAATGTGAGCTTCAGCGCGTGGTCGAATGCGAAACGGCAACGCGTCGGCCATGTATTTCAAGGGCGGTTTCGCTCGACGCTGATCGATGGTGATGGTGCTTGGCTCTTGAAGGCCAGTGCGTATCTGCATCTGAATCCTGTGCGCGTATCCTCTCTGGGGCTTGGCAAGGCTGCCAACAAGGCCGAGTCGATGGGGCTGGTCAAACCGGACAGGGATCAGATCCGTGAGCGGCTGCGTGTGCTGCGCGAGCACCGCTGGTCTTCTTACCAGGCTTATGGCAATTATGGTGTCGCTCCGGAGTGGCTTGCAACGGGTGAGATTCTCGTCCGTGCGGGCGGTAGTGAGCGTTATCGGCGCTTTGTACAATCGCATGTGACGCGCGGGATTGATCCGGAGGAATTTGCCGCTTTCTCCGAACGGGTCGCGATCGGCAGCCGCGAGTTTCTGGAACAGGCACGCCAGTGGGTTAAAGCGGTTTCGCCTGAACATTCGGATCGTTCCTTTGTTGCCAGCCGTATTGCCTTTGATAGGATCGTGGCGGTAGTCGAGCAGATCAAGGGCGAGTTTTTTGCTGATTTCCGTGATCGTCATGGCGATTGGGGGCTGGGCATGGTGCTTTACCTCGCGCGGCGGCGTTGCGGCCTGACGCTATCCCAGCTTGGGGAACTGGCTGGCGGCATGGCCTATAAAACTGTTTTCGCACAGGTCAAATATACAGAGAAAAGACTGGCTAAAGATGCAAGATTGCAGACCGTATATGAACAATGCCAGAAACAATTATAGATTATCGAGATGTGACCCCACAGATAATTTAGGTTGTTGACGGCGTAAGGGACGTTCAAAATGCACTGGTCGCTGGTACGGAATAATGAGTGAGTGACCGGACTTTACCCCACCTTATGGCGACTCATCAGCCCGCTTAATAAAATAAGGGAACCCGCAGCCGCAGTGACGATACAGAGTGTGCGGATATCACGTTCGCTTTGATTCAGCAAACTCCCGGCAATAGCACTGCCAGCGGCGGTCGCGCCAAGCGTCAGGCAGCCGTATAGGGCGGAGGATGCACCCACTCGCTTACGAAATGCCGAAAGTCCAGTCTTCATGCCGATTGGCAGCAAGGTTCCAAAGCCAATGCAAAAAAGGGTGGCTGCCGTCAACAGGGGTGTCGCCCCGGTCCAGTTCAATCCAATGATGGCAAGTGAAAGAAGCCCTCCTGAAAACGCAATCATACAGCCCGTCAGGAACGTCACATAGTCGCCTCGTTTTTCGACCATGTAAAGGCAGATAAAACGCCCTGTCATCAGCCCGCCTACCAAGAGTATACAGGTCAACCCGAACATCGCCGGGAGCATGTGCAGAACACGGATGAAAATGAATGGGCTTGCAACCAGGTAGGTGCCCTGCACGGCAAAGCATAGCATGACCGGAATCAGGGGAACAATGAATGATGAACTTTTCAACATCGCAAAATAGGCGTTCAGGACATCTAGCATGTGGATGGGGGTTCGCTTCTCCGGGGGCAGTGTTTCGTGCGATAGATGGTTCGATGAGATCATGACCAGCAGGGTTACCCCGGTCAGTAGATAGAAATTGGAGCGCCAGCCGCACGCCTGGGTTATGAGGCCACCCAGCACCGGGGCCAGGATGGGCGTCAGTCCCGTGACGGTAGCCATCCATCCCAGCAGCCCGATCATCTGTTTGTCGCTGAAGGCGTCGCGTGTCATTGCGCGTGAACTGACCTGAATGGCCGTGCCGCCGATGGCCTGCAGGATGCGGCCTGCAAGGAGCAGTCCGTATCCCTGTGCAACGGCGCTGCAGAGTGAGCCGATCAGAAAGATCCCGATCCCTCCCTGCACCATGCGCTGTCGTCCGAAATGATCGGACAGCGGTCCGAGGAACACCGACGCGATTGCAAACGTCAGCAGATAGGCCGTCATCGTGAAGGAAAGTTGATGGGCCGAGAGGTGTAGCTCTCCACTTATACCAGGCAAGGCGGGTAGATAAAGGCTGGTGCCTAACCGAGCTAACGCGGTGATTAACACGAGATAGACACCGAGCGTTGCAAGCGAGCGGGGTGACGGGGGCGTGTCCGGGGGGGGTGGTTCAGGATTCGACGACATGATCGACGCTCTCCGGGGCGGGGGCCTGCCGCCAGATTACCGGCAGTTTGACCTGGTTGTGTCCGCCTGCTGCATGATAAAGGTTTTCCAGCCACCCTCGTTTCATCACGAACAATCGGGGTGATCGGATGACGCATTGATTTCGGAGTATGCGATAAAATTCCGATTGCTCCATAAGCGCTTGCTCCATCTCCACGAGCCATTCGACATCGGGTACTTTTCCACCTTCTGGCTCGATGCAATAGTCGTAACGGCTGTGTTCGAGGTTTTCCACAACGCAGAAATGCATCCACCCCAGCCCTTTGGCTGCAAGCGTCCCGCTGATGAGGTCGGAAAGTACTGTGCCGGACAACTTTTCGGATCCGATATTGACGTATTCAGAGGTTTTACTGACGAACAGGATGTTTGGGTTCTGTCTGGTGAACCCGGCCACCCGTACGATATCGTGTAGGTCGTAACGGTACAATCCCGAATAGGAGGTCACAACCAGCCTGTATTCGGTGCCGTCCTTGAGTTCATGTGCCAGAAGCGGATCGCCACCGGATTCGGGTATAAATTCGAGGAAATAGCCAAAGACGGCGAGCGGACCAGCGCTGGTGCCGGGCGTTGAGGGAATATTGAATTTTCCCTCGCTGGCACCGTATCCACAATCCATGAACATCATGCCGTCGGGCAACCAGGCCTTCAGTCCCTCCAGATAGCGACCAACCGANNCCGAGCCACCCAGCCAGCAGGATATGTATCCGAGTTTGGGCCAGTAATCGCGAGGGTCAAGGCGTCCGCGCGCAGCCAGCATCGCTCGAAGTTCACTGGCCCTTGCCGGATTCGGTGTTAATTGGTTTGCAAGCCGTGTGCGTAGGTCGGCGTCCAACTTCAAATCCGCAGTCAACGTTCCCGCCTCCATGTCGCTGATCAGGCTGTCGCGCTGGCTATCGGCCTGTTCCATCAGCGCGGTCATTCGCCTGGGGTTGTTGGCAATCAGCAGGCGCACGAGCGGTTGGGCTAGGGCAAACCGCATGACGAGATAGTTCTGGGTGGCCGGATCGTGCACTTGCAGCACCTCCATCGGTATGGCCATACGGCGGCGAAGCGCGTCGGGGATGGAGCCCAGCGTCGAGCCGGAGGCGTAGTCAACCGGAATGCCCGATGCGGTCGCGTCCATGACGGATACGTTAGAGAAGGGAATGAAATAACCGTCAATATCCTTCGGGAGTGCGTGCATGAGCAGTGCCGTCCGAATGCGGCTGACAAGCGCTTTTGCCAGATGCCCATCGGCACTCTCCGGCAGAAGCTTGTTCTTTCCCGTGGTGCCGCTTGTGCTGATGAAATGACTCGGTTGTCCGTCGAACAACAAATCCTTCTCGCCTTGTTCCATCCGCAGGGCATAGGGCTCGAAGGCCTTCCATTCGCCAATCGCAACCCGCTGCCGGAAATCCTCAACGGAACGGATCGCTTCAAACCCGTGAGCACGACCGAACGCCGTATTCGCGTTGCGCCGTACGATGTCCAACAGGACCGCCTGCTGGATGTCTTTGACCGCCCCGCAGGCACCCATCAGGAACCATGGAACCAACTCGGTCTCGTGACGGTCTTTCAAATCCTCCAGCGAGTGGAACCGTTCGGCCATGGCTTTATAGCGGGCGGCGGCACGCTCTTTGAGCTGCCGTCCGATGCTTTTGAGCATCTCGCCAGGAACGTTGATGTCGTGGCAATACTCAATGCCCTGGAAGCCGGGAATCGAATTGGCCTCGCCGACAAGGAATCCGCCACCCTTGAACAAAAGGTCAATCCCGCCCATGTTCAATTCAAGGGTCTGGATAACACGGATGGACAACTCGCGAATGGGGTCGGTCAGGGGGAATGCCTCGGCGCGGCCACCGGCGGAGACATTCGACTTGAAACCCTCTGGCGCACGGTTGCTGCGCAGCATACAAACACGGGGTTGACCGTCAATCACCAGGACCCGCAGGTCGCGTCCGCGGCTATCCGCCACGAATTCCTGAGCCAGGAAGGAGCGCGTGCCTTGCGACACCGCGAGCATTTCCATCAGTGTGTCCAATTCCGTTTCACTCTGAACCAGCGCCACGCCATACCCTTTGGAACCGTCATTGACTTTGACCACGACAGGCAACCCTAGGTGTTCCCGGATGAATGCTGGCGTCGTCACGCCCGGACGGATCAGCAGGGTCTTTGGCACCGGGATGCCCTGGGCGGCGAGCAATTGAAGCGTCAGTAGTTTGTCGCTGGTTTTCCTGAGCGTGGATGCCCTGTTGACACAGAGCACACCTTGCGCCTCCAGTTGCTGGAGCAGTGCCAGATTGTAGTCGTCCGACTCATCCACAAACCCGGCAATGGCGAACTGTGGGGCGGGCACGGCAATCCCTTGCCGGTAGATTTCCGCCGGTGCAGCGGCATCCAATACGATATCCACATCCTTCGGTGCAATCACCTCCAGATTGACGCCTGCTCGGCGGGCTTCATCGCAGGCTCGGGTCAGCTCCACCACATCCTTGCCACCGTATAATATCCATCCGTTCATCATCGCATGGTTTCCTTAAATTCTTGTTCAATATAATCACGCAACTCCAGCGCCATGGGGTCGACCAACTGGATCTGCTGGAAATCAAAATGCTGGGCATTCAGCCTCGTGTAAAGCAGCCACCAGCGAGTGGGTGTCTCCACAACCCATCCAGAGAAGAAAAGACGTAGAGCATGGACGTCATCATCCAGTGCATCGGGCAGGGGCTGCCAACCGGGAACGCGGACGTAAACGGTCTTGATCCCGTCGGCCTCGCAATCAAAAAGCGCCTTGCGCAGCACGGTGGCGTAATCTGCGCCGGGCGTGTGCAAATTCAGTGTCCGGTGTTCAGCTTTCGCCTCGCAGGAAGAATCCCACAGTGTTTTCGCAGGAATCGCTGTGGGAGTCTCCGGGGCGTCAAGCGCAATGCCGATGTTGTCGAAAAGACGGCGGGTCATGGCGACATGGTGTGGCGGGATATACAGGCGGAGCGGGCCCACCGGTCGGTTGATAAAGAGGGTATGCAGCAAGGACTCCCGCTGCTCCGTCCGGTCCTCTGCCAATTGAACAAACCGTGCGCGATCATGCAGCGAGAGCTTGAGTGCCATCGGTTTGAACTTGAAGAGGGCGCTCGCTCGTTGCGAGAGAATATGGGTGGTGACTAGATTCGTTTCCCCGATGGGAGGTGAATCCGGCTGGTTCTTGACGCCCCGTACAACGGCCTTGATGAGATGCAGCAATCCCGCGCTACGGCGGTATTCAGGACGAATCATGACCGCCCCAAGTTCCACGACATCAGGATTTTCAGGAGAATACAAGATGGCCATTTGCCCGACCACGCGATCAGCGGGATCCAGCGCGATAAACGATTTGACGAGGCCTGTGCTCAGGGCTTCCCGCAATGGGTCGGCAAAATAGAAGAGCGTCTTGCTGTAGGAGTACCCATAGCTGCCATATGCCAACTCGACGATTCCTTGGACATGCTCCAAGCCAGCCTCAACAACCCGCAGTTCATGGCGATTTTCCGCCCCATCACCGTCCCGGAGCCTTGGACGTTGGTCGGGAACCTTCAAATGGTCAAACCGTTTGAAAAGCGTGGTTTGCCAACCATCATTTCCCCGGTTGACAAAGTCGTGCCGATCCACCAGTTTTTCCATCAGGAAGAGCCCCAGCCCGTCAATGGTCTCGTCAACGCGTTCAGCGTCGTAGGGCTCCATATTCTTCAGGTCAATGGGCAACCCCGTGTTGCTGAAAACCACCTGTAAGCCGTCGCCAACAACCTCGCAACGAACCTCGAAATGTTCAGAAAGGCCATCTGCGGGATAGCGACCGATGATGTGCATCCCTGCTTCTTCAGACGCCGTGGACAACGCGGCGCATTCCTTGTTGTTTGCGCCGAGGCAGCGTGCCACGGACGAGACAAAGGCAACAACCGGTGGAAGAAATTCCAGCCGATAATAGGTTCTCATCACAAAATCCATACGGTGCCCCCCCCTCAACAATTACGCACAACCCTACCAGCTATACGGTAGGTAGTGCAAGCAAAGCTTGAAAAACATGATGAATTGTATGTCCCTTAAAAATTATTAAAGTGTGCAATATTGTGTAATTCGTGCTTGCTAGCCTTCGGAATCTCTGGCAGCATCAGGCAAAACACTAGCACTTGAACGGATTGAGAGAAAGGCAGGCAGTGGATGAAGGCATTGATTGTCGAGGATGATTTTACCAGTCGGCTGCTGCTACAGGCCATTCTTAATGATTTCGGGACCATTTACACCGTGGTGAATGGCAGGGAGGCGGTGGATGCTTGCCGCGCCGCCATTGAGGGCGATGCTCCGTTTGACCTGATCTGCATGGATATCATGATGCCCGAGATGGACGGGCAGCAAGCCGTCAGGGCGATTCGTGAGATCGAGCAGGCCAAGGGTATCATTTTTCCTGACGGCGCGAAAATCATCATGACCACGGCGCTGGGTGACGTGAAGAACATGATGAAAGCCTTTGAGAGCCTGTGCGATGCGTATATTGTGAAGCCCATCGGGAAACAGGCGGTGGCGGATGCGTTGCGCAAGTTAAAGCTGATTGATTAGGATTGAATCGTCAAGGAGCTTGCATGCACATTCTGATCGCCGAAGACGATACGGTGTCCCGATCCATGCTGGTGATGCTATTGCGGGGGCGTGGGTACACTATTGAAGAGGCGGCGGATGGCGGTGAGGCGTGGGGGATGCTGCAGGCTGTTGATGCGCCACGGCTGGTGATCCTGGACTGGATGATGCCCGTTATGGATGGGTTAGACGTTTGCCGCCGCCTGCGTGAGCGGCGCGGAGATGATTATACCTATGTGATCATGCAGACGGCCAAGGCCACGGCTGCCGATATGAAGGCTGGTTATGCTGCCGGCGTCGATGATTACCTGGTCAAGCCCATCGATTTGCAGAATCTCCTGCAGCGCCTACGGGTTGGTGAGCGTATCCTTGCATACGAAACCCGCCAGCGCGAGGCCCGCCGAGAGCTTGCCGCCTTTGCGGTGGATATGCAAACCCTTGCTGAAGAACGGGCAAAACAGCTTGTCAATGCGGATCGGCTGGTGACGCTGGGTACGTTGAGCGCGGGGATCGCCCACGAGATTAATAATCCCGCAACCTTTATTGCCGGCAATGCCGAGATGATCGAGAAAGCATGGGAACTTCTTCAACCTCGGATTAACAATGCCGACGACACCCCGCAGGTGGCGTTCATGTGCGAGGAAATGCCGGCGATGCTTCGTGGCATTCGCGAAGGCGTCGAGCGGATCACACGGATTGTTGGTAGCCTCAAGCAATATGCCCGGCAGGACGTCCGCCGGGCGACGCCGTTTGCCTGGCGTAGCGTGATTGACAATGCACAGCTCTTGTGTGCCAGTTTCCTGAAGGGACGGGTCACGATGGAACTTGACATTCCAGAAGGGATGCCGATGCTGATGGGCGATGAGCGCCAGATCGAACAGGTCGTGGTAAATCTCCTGTCGAATGCGGCCGATGCCTTGCAGGGGCGGCGCGATGCTCGGGTTGTTGTGGCGATCAAGGTTGACGGGGAGTATGCCAGGATAACCGTGCAGGATAATGGGCCGGGGATCAGTAAGCCGGTTGCTGATCGCGTTTTCGACCCCTTTTTCACAACCAAGCCAGAGGGGCGCGGGACGGGACTGGGATTGTCGATAAGCAAGACGATTGTCGAGGCGCATGGCGGAATTCTTTGTCTTGTGAATGCTCCCGAGGGAGGGGCTGTGTTTACATTTACGCTGCCGCTGGCAGGCCATGGGGGTGTTGATGAGTGCACATTTGTTGATTGTGGACGATGAGGTTGAAACCCGCGAGATGCTGTCGCGGCATTTTCGGTTCGCCGGGCACCGGGTGTCGTTGGCGGGCAACGGGGTGGACGCCTTGGAGGTCCTTGGCCGGGAGCGGGTGGATGTGATTATCAGCGATATCCAGATGCCCGAGATGGACGGGGTTTCGCTGCTACGCGAGGTACGCCGCCAATATCCGATGGTGCGTGTGATCATGATCACCGGCTATGTAACCCTTGAGAATGCCCTGGCTTGCATGCGCAACCAAGCCGAAACCTGCATTTTCAAGCCGATGGAGGATATGCAGGAACTCGATGCCGCCGTCGAGGCCGCACTGGCTTCGCTGAGCCGATGGAACCGCAAGTTCCGTGAGCTAAAGGGCATGAAGCCAGAGGCAAAGGAGTCGCTATCGTGAGTACGATGGATGAAGGCATAGATCAGGAATTGCGGGGCGAATTCATTGACGAATCGCTGGATGGGTTGCAGCGCGTATCGGCGTTGCTGGTTGAACTGGAGGGTAATCCGGGGAGCCAGGAAACCATCCAGGCGATCTTCCGTCCTGTGCATTCGATCAAGGGCAGTTCAGCTTTTTTCGGCCTTTTGCAGACCAAGGCGCTGGCGCACGAACTGGAGACCCTGCTTGACTTGATCCGCAAGGGCGGGCTGGTTGCCGCGCCGGATGTGATCGGGGTGCTGCTGGAGGGGGTGGACGAACTGACCGCCATGCTCCAGCGCACGCACCGGGGCGAGGCGGAGGCTCCCGATCCGCAGGCACTGGTTCAACTCGTTGAACGGGTGCGCGGCTTTGCCGGTAGCGAGCGGGAAACCGAGGAAGGGTTGTGGCGGGGGCTTTTTGAATCGATTGCCGATCTGGGGGATCCGGCGCTAACCGCTAATGTGCAGCGAGTGGCACGGGTCAGCGTGGCCGGACGCAAGGCGTTGGATGCAGGGCATGCCGCTTCCAAACAGAAAACCGATCATTGGCCGGAGCCCGCGAAGCGGCTGGCAAGCCTACTTTCGGATACGGCGGAAAAACCCGATCCAGACCAGGCCAGGGCGCTGTTCGATGCCTGTCTTGACCTTGCCGAAGGCGATGCCCTACGGGTGCTCCGGGAAAAGGCATTGGCGGATTTCGAGGTCCTGGCACGTACCGTCGGGTTGGGGGATGGCGTGGCGCGCTCGATATTGCAAAAGCACCTGGGCTCGCTTTTTCCTGTGGTCAAGGATGGCAAATCCACCCCGCCTGTCGGCCGTGCGCCGGGTGCTCCGTCCGCCGCTGCGCCTGCGGCAGGCACCGAAGCCAAGACGATGCGCATTCCGGAGGAGCGTATCGATGCCTTCCTGGCGCATGTTGGCGAGTTGGTGACAATAGGCGAGATGTACGGTCATTTGCAAAGCAATCTGGCGGGCGGTGCCGACAGTCATCTGGCGGCCGGCGAGCTCCGCCGCATCAATGAGTTCTTCGAGCGGCTCTCGCTCTCGCTGCAGCATAGCATCATGCAGATTCGCAAGCTGCCGCTGGGTGGCATCCTAGGGCGTGCGCCGCGCATGGTCCGCGATATTGCCAGCGAACGCGGAAAACAGATCGAGGTGGTCGTCACCGGTGGCGATATCATGGTGGACAAGAGTCATGTGGACTGCCTGGATGCCCCGTTGACACACATGGTTCGTAACGCTGCCGATCACGGGATTGAACTGCCGGATGTGCGCCTGGCAGCAGGCAAACCTGCTGGCGGGAAGATCACCGTGGCCGCGACGGAAAC
>DIZZ01000114.1 GCA_002428045.1 Verrucomicrobia bacterium UBA6015 | reverse complement strand
TTCGTGGTCTTGAACCGTTGCCCTCGCATGAACGACAACAGAAGGAGAGTCAGCATGAAGAACCGTATCGTATTACTTGGAACCATCGCCATGGGCGCAGTTGCATTCGGGTTGGCTGGCTGCCAGAACACGGAGGAGACGAAAGCGCCGGTGGTCAACGAGGCAAAGGTTGAGAATCCCGCCCCCACCCCCGAGCAACCTGCCGATGCCAAGCCCAAGGATCATCCCGCGCATTGAGTTGATCGATCCGTGGCATAATGGATGACCGGTGGCCCAGTTGTTCATTCGGACGAAAGCGGGGCGTTGAACGATCCCCGCTTTCGTTCGTTTTTCCAGTTGCGTGAATTACAGAAAGGCTCCTCTCTTATGAAGCGTACCGCATTCCTTCCCTATGTTTGCTGCGTGGTCATGCTGTTGGCGACGAGTGGTTGCCGCCAATCACCAATGGAGAACGAGAACCCGGGTGAAGCGGCCGAATCCGAGCGCTATGTTCCGACAATTGTCACGGGGGATATCCAGGCCGGAATCGAGAAGCACATTGCTGAGGAGGTCGCGCGTGGCAATGGGCATTTCACGGTTCCGTTCGAGGGAAAGGAACTCCGCCTCCGACTGGTGCGGGTTCATGTCGAGTATCTGGCCTCCCTGGCCCCCCAGCGCCATTTCGCCTGTGTGGACATGGCCAGTGAGGACGGTCAATTCTACGATATTGATTTTTTCATGGAAGGCGATCCCGGCTCGATGAAGGTGACCGAGACGACCGTTCATAAGTTGAATGGCCGCCCCTATTACCTTTGGAAACAGAACGAGGATAAACATTGGGTTCGTGCGCCGGTGGATGATGCCTCGGACGTATTGCTTGGCGTGTTGACCGGGAAGGATGCCTTTGAATTCCGGTATCAGGCCGTGCTGCCAGAACTCGCAGAGGCCGCCAAATGCTGGCTGCCACTGGCGGATTCCGACGATTATCAGAAGGTCGAGATCAAGTCGATCACGACGCCCGGAAAGCGGCGCATCCTCACGGATAGCGCCCATGGGAATCGGGTGCTTTTCCTCGAATTGGGGGCGGCGGATAGCGGCAGTACCATCGAGATCGTCTATCAGGTCGAGCGCATCGAGAAGAAGGCCTATCCGGGCGACGCGGTTGCCGCACAGGCGCATCTGAAGCCGGAACGCATGGTTCCGCTCAATGAACGGATCAAGGCGGAAGCCGAAAAGGCCGTGGCGGGCCGCGAGGGCGTCTTGCAGCGTGCCCGCGCCCTGTATGACCATGTCATGGAGCAGATGCGCTATATGAAGTTCGGCGAGGGCTGGGGGCAGGGCGATGCGATGTATGTGTGTGATTCGCTTTATGGCAACTGCACGGATTACCATTCCTATTTTATCGCGCTGGCACGGGCGGTTGGCATACCGGCCCGCTTTGCGATCGGCGTGGCGATTCCTTCCGAACGGAATGATGGCGGAACGGATGGTTATCACTGCTGGGCCGAGTTCTATGCCGATGGCAAATGGTGGCCCATTGATATCAGCGAGGCCGATAAGTTCAGTGCGTTAAGCATGTATTATTTTGGTCATCACCCCGCCAACCGCTTCGAGTTCTCGCGGGGGCGGGATCTCCTGCTCGATCCGGGGCCCGCGTCCGGGCCGATCAACTTCCTGGCCTACCCGTACCTGGAAGTTGCAGGCGAGCGGAAGCCCGTGAAAACCCTGTTTCTTTTCCGGCGTGACGGCTGCGGAAACGGCTGCGCCAGCGATGCAATCACCGCCAAGGTAAAGACCGTTGACATCTGATGATGCCGACGTTAAGGAGTCGTCAGCAGTTCGTCGAGCGCCGTGCGTTCATCTGCGGATTTGCATACGAATTCAGAGAACCCAGCGCCAATCAATACCGATTCCACGCCCTGCGCAGGTCGGAACAAGAGCATCCGGTGCCCTTTTGCTTTGAGCGCCTTGTATGCGCTTAGAAACATCCGCAAACCGAGCGACGAGACAAAAACCACCTCTGAAATGTCAATCAGTGCGGGCTTTCCTGCTGCCGCTGTTGCCGCCGTGAACGGAATTTCGATTGCCTGGACACCACCCATATCCAATTTCCCCGCCAGCGCCAGATGCGTTACCTGTCCATCCCCACGTACCTGTTCCATCTTCATAAAAGCGACCCTCCTTTTTAAACATCATCACATTCAATGATTAGTATTTCATGAGGAATGCTTCTCTTTGTTTCATTACGGCGTGTTTTCGGGCGAATCGTCCTTGCCGAAAAGGATAAACCAGGTGGTCCCCGCCACACCGAAGGCGAAGGCGGCCAGGAAGTTGACCGTCGGACTGATGATCCAGAGGAAGGCCCCTCCGAAGGCGGCTACCGAGACGACGACGTCGCGGAGCAGGTAGTAGAGACCGAACATGGCGGCCTTGCGGCCTTCAGGGGCCAGGTCCATGATCAGGGCCTTGCGCGTCGGTTCCCCGAACTCCTTGAGGCCGCGCAACACAAAAACAGCAGCCAGCGTCCAGAATGACTGGCAGAACAACAGCGCCAACGGGAAAAGGGTAAAGAAGACAAACGTCATCGCCACGAAGGGTTTCTTGGTTGTACGATCCGCCATCCACGCCACGGGAATGTACACCAGCACAGCGACAGTCATTTCCACGGTCGTCAATACACCGAATTCAAAGGCCGTGACGGGGCGGGCGATCCGTCATTGGGAATCCTCTTTTTATTTCCGGTATTTCATCCAATTAGTTCATGCGGCGCTACCAGCGCACGGAAAACGTGTTGCCCGTCCACAATATGGATGTTTTCGGGTAATGGTCCGGCGTTCTGGTCATGTTCCGGTACAAAAATGACATACTCGTGTTGCCGCATGCGGCCGATGCTGTCCGGCACCGTCTTGGCCATTAAGGCTCGAATGGTCTTATCGATGTCCTTTCTTGTGGCAGGGTGCGCGAGACTTTTGCATTCGCCCAGAATCAGGATGTCGTCATCCAGCGACTTGCATACCACATCCCATTCGCTTTGGTTTCCCGCCCAGTAGCGGCCCGCCGGTTGCCATTCCCGCTGGAAAAGCCGGAGATACGGAATCGCCATCTGGCAAAGTTCCTCCCAGGCTTGAGCGCGCAACCCGGGCCAGTTATTTTCCAGCCACTTTATGCGAACGGGTTTGGATGCCGTTTGCAATATTCCGCGATGTGGAGCCACCACTTTGAACCAAAGGCGAAGGAAAGGATCCGATAGACGGTACAGGGCTTTCTTGCTGCTTTTCTCGTTTTCACCATAAGGGATTTCCCGGCGTATATAGCCCAGTTGCTGAAGTTGTGTAAGACTGCGCGACAATGAGGTTGCCGGTATTTGCAGTCGTGCCGCGATTTCCGATGTCCGGTGGGCTCCCAGTCCGATTGCATCCATAATGGGGCGTAACGGCATGGCGGAGGGCGTTTCTTCCCGCAGGAGGCGATTGACTTCATCGTGTAAGACGCCGAGCGGTGATAACACCCGCTCGTCCAATGCCTCCCTGAAGTTCCCCTTAAAAGGCTGTGCAAGTTCCCAGTACCGCGCAACCCCGCCCCAGCAGGTATAGAAATCAAGCAGGGATTGCGGATCGGAAAGGGATGTAGCCTCGCCAATATAGCCTGGCAGCAGGGGCTCAAGTTTGAACAATTCGTCTGCACGTCCATAAAGCGGGGCGTTACTGTTGAGAACGCTATCGAGCATCATCCGCTGGCTAGACCCGGAAAGGGCGAGCACGATGCCGCCTTCACGTTTTTCACGGTCAATCCATTTCTGCAGAACGCTCGGTAATTCCGGCGCACCGGAAACCAGATATGGGAACTCGTCCAGGACGAGAGGTCCATGCCAGTTGACTTGTCGCGCTTCACTTGCCAGGCGTTTTAACAAAACCGACCAATCGGGGTAGGAAACATCAGCAAACCCAGGAAAAACGGCAGACAATTCCTCTGCCAGATACCGGCGTTGAATGGCCGGAGCAGACTCGTCCGCTACCCAGTATGTGCCATTCACCTTCCGGCACCATTCGGTCAGCAACCGGCTTTTACCGAATCGTCGCCTGCCCCATATGACCACAAGAGCCGGACGACTCTGCGCAACGACTTGCAGCAAGCGGTTCATTTCGTCGAGGCGATTGATGAAATTCATACGGCACTCCATTCTTTAAACATTATGCAGATTAACATAATGTAATGAAGCATAATATTCAAGTCATGATTTGCATCGGGTGAGGCCGTTACGCTTCATGATAATGCAGCATGTGGATTCTCAAATCGCGAGGTGATGTGCGTGAGAAGGCGGGCCATGAGGGTGTTGATGGCTCGGTAGGCTTCCGGCGGCGCGGCCAGCAGGGTGGCTTCGTCCTGCACATACGGAGCGGATATCAGCTCGTTGCGGCAATGGGTGATCAGGGCGGCAACGGTTTCGGGGGTGGTTTCGAGGTGGAATTGCAGGCCGATGACGTAGCGGCCAATCTGGAATGCCTGATGCTCGCAACCCGCGCTACGCGCCAGATGGATCGCTCCGGGCGGCAAGTCGAACGTTTCCCCGTGCCAATGGAATACGGTTTGTTCGGGCGGAAAGCGGAAGGCTTGCTCCGGAAGCGGCGTGACCGCCGTCACCGGAAACCAGCCGATTTCCTTGACGGCATTCGGGTAGACCCGCGCTCCGAGGGAGCTGGCGATCAACTGTGCGCCGAGGCAGACGCCCAGCAACGGGCGGTCGGCGAGGATCCAGCGCCGTATGTACGCCTTTTCCGCCACCAGCCAGGGATAGATGTTCTCATCGTTGACGCTCATCGGTCCGCCCATCACGATCAGCAGATCGATTTCCGCCGGATCCGGCGGAAAATCGCCCGAATACCAGCGAGTCACACCGGTTTCATACCCCGCCTCGCGCAGCCAGACCTCCATGCTGCCTAGCCCCTCGAATGGTACATGCTGGAAATAATGGGCGTTCATAACGGCTCAATCATCCTCTGGCGGTTCGCCGTCGAAGCCGGGGCGGAAGAAGGCTTTTGCGCCGGGCAGGGCGGCGTGGACGCCCCGCTGCATACGGTCCAATAGCGCCAGCAACCCGAGAATGGAATCCTCTTGTCCCGAAAGGATTTCGCGCAACCGCAGCCAGGCCCCGATGGAACGCGTACGCCAGGCGCACCAGCGGATGCGACCGCACGGCCGCGCTTGTGGCCTCCTCGCGGGCCTGCCACGCCGGATCGATCTCGAAGTCATCCTCATCCGGAATCGAGTTGTGCCAGTCTTCCGCCTTGCCGAATGCCGCCGTTTCGTGGACCTTCCGGGCGATATGATTCCAGAAGTCCGCATTCGTGACATCGTCGGGTTCGGGCTTGATGGCGTCAGCGGCCGCCATCTCCAGCTCCAGCTCACGATCCGTCATGTAGTTGCGGCAGCGCTTGGTGAACGCGCACCGCTCGCACCAGTAGTCGCAGTAATTATAGATGCCGGTGATGTATCCGTTAGCTTTTGTCAAAATGGAATCATCTTATAGGTCGATTATTGGTTGTTGCCGAATTGCACGCTTGAAATGTTGAGTGCATTTAATCAGCATCAGGCATACATTTTGGTTTTGAGACATTCTGCAAGGCCGATTTATGTTTTTGGTTGGCAATAGTATCTGAGACAAAACTATGGCCATTGAATGCCAGACGTACGGGGCCCCGACATGAAAAGCCCGTTGAATTCTGAGGCAGTCCCAACCATGCGGCTCCTTTAAATACATGTTGTAGACGTTTTGGTTGTTCGCAGTGTTTTGTAATTTGTGTACATAAGAATCGCGCACCGTTTTTGCGTACACGCCTTACGAAACCTACGCAAGGATGCCCATACTGATTATGTGAGCCTACGGAGGCAATGACCATGCCCGGACTGACTTTTGTGAGATGCTCCGCAAACTGCGGTTGTTTCCTGTCCTCGGGAGCACCATGATGCGGGCCAAGCATCGCGACTGTATTTTTATTGGCTGCCACGGCGGCAACATTGGTCATGGACGTGTCTCCTGCCCAGACAACAGATTCACCTTGTGCCGAGGACAAAACGATAACCGCAGATGTCTCGTTTGCGCTTTTAGCCAGCACGTTTGCGGTCATGGTCGGATGTTTGACATCCAAACGCAGGCACCCGGTGCATGAACTCCAGAGCGTATGCGGGGCTTCGAGCCGCTGGATGTGGGCTATTCCGCCTTTTTGGTATGCAGCATTAGCGGCTCTATAAAGGTGCTGAAATGCCGGGGTTTTAACGTTACGGTCAGCCATTACGTAAAGCGTACCGATTCTTCCGGTGCAGCAATGAACTAGTGATGTAAGCGCACCAGCATGATCCCTATCGTTGTGCGTCAGAATAATGGATCGAATACGCAAATGAGGGTGATTTGCCAGCCAATCAACTACTGGCGAGCCTAAGGGACCTACATCGATCAGGATTAACTCGTCATCGGGAAGATGAATAACCGAACAGTCACCCTGTCCAACGTCCCAGAAATCAATTATGAGTCGCTCGTTGTCCATGATTCCCACAGGTCACTATTGATTTTCGTCGGCTCAACAAGAAACGTGAGTTGATCTATCTTTTGAGGCTCACGATTCTGGCCAAACTTAACCATCGCGCAGAACATCTCTCCTGGGTTAAGCAACGAAAGAGGTTGTCCGACAGCAGTCGCAACCAACTGTTCCGAGCCGTCATGCCAAACAACCCGCCAGCCATTCCGATCACGACTCGCAAGCGTACCTTCAACGTATACAGCCGGGCTTCTCTCGGTGCAAAACCGTTGATAATCAACCTGATCAATAATAAATGCCCACTGCTCGCGTTCGACACCGGTTAGTGTATCCGTCGTTGCCTTGCTAAACAGGGTAAGGAACTTCCGGATAATCTCACGATCAAGGTTGAAATTATTCACGCCATGCTGCATCTCAATGCCCCACCCTCTTATCTGCGCAACGCCAGCTTGCAGGAAAAAATCAGCCTCTAGCTCGGTGTCCAGCCGAAGATCCTGTCCTGCATAAGAGAAGAATTTTCTTTGAATTGCCACTGCCTGTGGTTGTTCAAAATCTCCTCTGCTCACTTCGCATATCATCGATGGGTGCTCTGCGTCGTGAATAGCACTGCTTTGAACTGTATTATTCGTGTTTTGTAGTGTCAGCATCATATGGCTCAAATGAGTTTTTTGCTTCCGTTGTGAAAAACGCCTCGAATTCTTCAAGAATCACAGCATGACAAGTGTCTATCTCCTGTTGAACATGGTCAATGCTAATCTTTCGACCCAACACCTCCGTGGATGCCCGAAATAAAAGCTTAAGGCTGATCTTGGGGTTTGGTATTGTGCTGAGTCCTGCATGAAACCGAATCGGGACTTCGTGCCGTTGATCCTCGAAGTTCATGTCAAACGAGAAGGGAGGAACGAGAGCCTTGATAGGTCCGGGGGTTACAAAGGCCGAAAGAATTTGCCCGATGCTTATCCGCTCGTCTTTACAAAAGGAAGGTATGGTCGATTCCGTCAAGAGGTTGACATATTCAAGGGTTGCTCCATGAAGTTCCGTGACACAAAAATAATCTGCCCAGCGGGGAAGCCACTCGTCATGAAAAAGCTTCAAGTCTTCGTAGGTTCGCGGTGATTGCAATCCGCCAATCAGATTGAATGTGACTCGATCGCTCCATACCTGAATGCCATGGTCCCACCTTTTGTTATTCCCTTCCCAAAACTGGTATTTAGTAGTGAATTTTTGGTTCTCTTTCGGGATGAAGGGCACCCCGTCCTTATCGGCAATTGATATTTGCCACTGGTTGGCAATCTTGGAATGAGGAAAAACATCCCGGACAATATCGCTCCATGAGGATATTTTTCGCTGGAAATCTTCCTCGGGAAGCGTAAACCCGAAAGAGACGGCGCGCTCTGTAATCGGCGGTTTGCGATATTTGATAGTACCCATGCCCTCGAAATATGCTGAAACTTCATGGACAAATCAATATCAAAGCATTTCTTGTGCTGAAAAATTCTGCGCGGTCAATTTCAGGCTAGACGCCTGCGCCTGAACGGTGGTAATTTGCACCGCAATGAGTTCAAGGAGGATGGAGAGGATTTTGTAGAGACAGACATTTTTATAATTTAATGCGTTAACGCGCAGTATCGTTTCGACCGAAAACTAGCACTTTTCAAAATTACCGAAACGACCTGAGCGGGACCGCGCCCCCTGTGGGCGCGGCTCCCTGCTTTGTGTTTCGGTAATGGGGTGTGCTAGCCCTTCGGTCGAGGCATGAACTTGGAGTCGCGCCTCTTTTTTGTGTGGCTCCGGGTTCGGACCGGAGGCTATGCGAATTCTTTTTATAACCGATGACTTTGGCGGGGCCAGCCTATGCGCCCGACTGCATCACGAGGGCCATGAGGTCCGCGCGCATGTCGGCAATCCCGGCTACCGGCGCACGCTGGATGGCTGGATTGA
>DIZZ01000045.1:43504-43713 GCA_002428045.1 Verrucomicrobia bacterium UBA6015 | reverse complement strand
AACCTGATCAGCAACGCGATTAAGTTCACGGATCAAGGTCACGTGAGCATTTCGGTCGAAAGCAGTGAGCAAGGCATTTTACACGGCGATTCCGTCATGCTTTTGCGCATTTCGGTTTCCGATACGGGAATAGGCATTCCCGATGACAGTCTGGAACGGATTTTCAATAGTTTTGAACAGGGGGATGGCTCCTTGACGCGCCGACATGG
>DIZZ01000045.1:43226-43373 GCA_002428045.1 Verrucomicrobia bacterium UBA6015 | reverse complement strand
ATTCAAGCAGGGGAAGTCATGGCAGGGCCGTGCATTGGTCGTTGACGACAACGAAACCAACAAGCTGACCGCCTGTTTATTGCTGAAGAAGTTTGGCCTTGACGTTGAGTCTGCGATCAACGGTCTCGAAGCTACCCTCGCCGTGGA
>DIZZ01000045.1:42961-43152 GCA_002428045.1 Verrucomicrobia bacterium UBA6015 | reverse complement strand
GATGCCAGGCACTTGCCCATTATTGCCTTGACCGCCCATGCCATGCAGGGCGATCAGGAACGCTTCCACACGTCCGACATGGACGACTATCTTACCAAGCCCATCGACCCCCATGCCTTGATGGCTGTGCTTGACCGTTGGGCGAAAAAAGGAGCGTAAGATCTTTTCCGGGAATCGGGGGACGAGAACGG
>DIZZ01000045.1:42152-42822 GCA_002428045.1 Verrucomicrobia bacterium UBA6015 | reverse complement strand
GAACCCGTCCCTCCCGCGTCCGGTTGGAACCTGACCTTTGGATTCTACACCTAATCGTCCCCCTTAGTCCCCACCCTTACTCGGATACCCTTAGTCGTTCGCACTTAATCGGTCTTTCCTTAGTCCGCTCCAAATCGCGTTTTTCCTATGAAAAGGGTGGTTTTACAGATAAACCTCGAGGTATTTACAGACACCCCGTAGGGTTTTACCCCATAGGAACCGGGCGTGCCCCCGTTGTAGAGTTGCTTGAGCGAGAAGGGGTGGCACGGCGAGGTACCGCGCTCCCGATCTCACGGCAGGCAGGCGCTGCAGGCTTCGAAAAACTGGAGGCGTTGATGTCAGATCGGCAGGAATCATATAGTGTCCACGGGCGGGGAATCTCGCCGGGGCTGGCGGAAGGGATCACTTTTTTGCATCGGGATCTGTTTCGTCCGCTGGATGCGCCGGTACCGATCAACCGCAAGGATGTCGAACAGGAGCTCGGCCATCTTGAAAGCTCCACTGCACAAATCACACGGGATCTGCTGAAGCTGGCAACCCGCGTGGAAAAGGTTATGGATTCACGTCTTGCTGCCGTTTTCGATGCACATCAAATGATCTTGAACGACCCCGGACTGAAGCAAGAACTACAGTCGGAGATCCAGGGAAAGCTGGTCAACGCCAGCAGCGC
>DIZZ01000045.1:41738-42093 GCA_002428045.1 Verrucomicrobia bacterium UBA6015 | reverse complement strand
GCGCGGACATGCGCGATATATCCAACCGCCTATCCAATGCACTGGATGGGATCAAGATCAATCCGCTGGAACGGCTACCCCCCGGATGCGTCCTGGTCGCCAGCCAGTTGCTACCGTCCGATACCGTGTTCCTGTCGCAGTGCTCAACCGCCGCCGTGTTGCTTGAATATGGGCGTGCCATGTCACATGCGGCGTTGTTTACCCGTGCCATGGGGCTGCCTTGCATCACAGGGATCAAGGATATCCTGAAAAACATTCCGGCGATGGTGCCCGTTCTGGTGGATGCGGATAAGGGTGAGATTGTTATTCGTCCTTGCGAGGAACGTAAGAAGCGCTTCCAAAGCCATCTCGCCAA
>DIZZ01000045.1:9155-41695 GCA_002428045.1 Verrucomicrobia bacterium UBA6015 | reverse complement strand
ACGATTGCCGTGCTTGCCAACGTGGGGACCCTGGAGGACACCGAACGGGCGATGGCCAATGGCGCGGATGGCGTCGGCCTGTATCGCACGGAACAGGGATACCTAGGCCGTACGATACCCCCGGATACCGACGAACTGCTGGCGGAAATGCGGCGTACGCTTGAGCCCGCCAAGGGAAACCGGTTTGCGTGCGGCTGCTGGATGTCGGGGCCGACAAACCGATGCCTTTTCTCAAGTTCCTGGCCGAGAGCAATCCTTCGCTGGGGCGTCGTGGGGTACGGCTGCAACTGGCGCATCCGACCTTGCTAGAGACACAGTTGCGCGCGATCCTGAGCCTGTCGGGCGAATTCAACGTGTTCATCCTGATCCCGATGGTGACCCTGCCGCAGGATGTCGTCATCGTCCGCGAGACCCTCCGCCGCCTGGCGGATGAACGTGGGAAAGGAACGTTGCCCCCCCTGGGCGCGATGATTGAAACACCCGCCGCGGCGCTGTCGGTCAACGGCATCGCACCGCATGTCGATTTCCTGAGCTTCGGCACGAACGACCTGACGCAGTACACCTTTGCCGCTGACCGTGAAAATGCGGCGGTGGAGACGTATTTCAACGATTCCAGTGACGCCATTTTCAGGTTGCTGCAGATGGTGCATGATGATGCCCCGCAACTGCCCTCCGCGGTCTGCGGTGAGCTGGCGGGGCGTGCCGCGCATGTTGCACGTCTCCTCCAGTGTGGCATCCGGACGTTGAGCGTGGTGCCTCCATTGATTCCGGCCATCAAGGCCGCCGTCCGCGCCGTGCGGATTGAGTAGGGGGGCTTATGCAACGAAACATCATCGTGTTTTTGGCACTGCTACTGAGCACCGGGGCTGGCTTGGCCGGAGGGGGTACCGGCTCGCCGCCGGCTCGTCTGCTGGACCCGTTCCCGGCCAGCGTGCTGAATGAATTCGCCCTGCAGCAGGGCGAATCCCCGCCAGCTTACGTATTGATCACCCAAACCAATCTGCTGGCACAGGCAGGAATCACAAAGAACCCCGATTACCTGACCCGACAGTCTGATCTTGAAGATGTGATACAGATGGACGGTGTGGCCTCGTTCCTCGCCCTGTATGGCCCCCGCGAGTCGGTCCGGCTGATGGTGAAGGGTGTGTTTTTCCGGGAGCCTCAGCATGCCTTGAAATATGCGAAAGTGCAGAGTACACGCAAACGCCTGGTCACGGCCTACCGGCGGGATACTTCTGGCGGAATCTGGCTGTTGTTTTTCGCCTGCGACCCCGACCTGACATATGACGAGCAGGAACTTCGGTCAATCACGCACGGATTGGCACAATACCAGCGTCGGCTCTCTCTCACGCCGCTCTTTAACCAGATGCGGGAAGGCAAGACCGATTGAAACTATTACATATTGCCCAGAATGTTCAAACGTTTGTAATCCTAATCGTAATCCTAATCCTCCCTGGGGTAACGGCCACGCCCGCGGTGGCGTACACCGAAACCGACCGAGCTCCCGGCAACACGGACACAAACCGTGTTGATCGGTACCACCGCTATCTCAGCAGGCGCTTCCTGCGCGTTGCCGAGTCGATCAACAACGTCATTGCCGACACGTTCCGGCAGGAGGATGATCACGAGTCCGAAATGACCCGGCGGTTCTACGGAAACCTCCTGACCGCGTATCAGGTTACCGGCTCCCACATCCGTGTGACGCCCCGGATCATCATGACCGAGGGGGAAGGTAACGATTACAAACTGGACTTCTCGGCGCGGTTACGCCTGCCCGGCATTTCACATCGGCTCCGACTGTATGCGGACAGCTACGACACCGATTACGACACGATGGAAGATATCTATTCCGCCCGCTATCGCCGGGTCATCGAAGAAGAACGCAGCGAGGGTGCCACGGCGGGACTGACGTACTTTTTCACCGACAACGTGAGGCGGCAGTTATCCCTTTCCACCGGCCTCAAATTCCGTCCCGAGCCCTCGCCCAAGATCCGGTTGCGCGGGAACATCATGAAAATGTTTGATGTCTGGAGCGCGGAATTCCGGCAGAGTGCGTTCTGGAGCGAAAAGGAGGGGTTCGGGGAAAGAACCGAGTTTACGCTGGATCGTCCGTCCGGCGAAATCCACCTCGTCCGCCTCCGCTCGTCCGTGGTCTGGTCGGAGTTGAGCCACGGCGTCGACTGGGGGCAGTTCGCTTCCTACTACTGCAAATTCAGCTCGCGCCGCAGTGCCGCCATCAAGCTGGGGGTGCGCGGCTATACACACCCATCGTTGGTGACCGACCAATATCTGGTGCGGGTATCCTACCGCAAGCGCGTCCATCGTGACTGGCTTTTCCTGGAGATTGAACCGGGACTGGACTTCTTCCGCGAGGACGATTTCAAAACCACGCCGCTTATAAACATCCATCTCGACATCGTCATCGGGGCATTTGACCGGCTTTAACCGATGGTAGGGTTTTACCCCATAGCCGAGACACTGAGCATCGTTTAGGCTTCAAGCAAGAATAACACAGAAAGGGACACAGGTATGAACGCGAGATGGATCATGACGGCGGCGGTCATCGGGGTGCTGGCGGTGGTGCAGGGGGGACAGGCGGAGGGGAATAGTCGGCTGGGTGGCGGGGTAAACTTCTGGACGGCGGTGGATGATATTGATGACAGGGGTATCGACGACAACGGAACCTCCTGGCTGATTTCATATCAGCATCGCATCGCGTCACTGCTGAGGGTGGAGGCCGATCTGGAGGTCTTCCCTTCCGATTTCATGGGCATTCACGGAACGGTGACTGCGCCGCAGGCCTACCTGGTTGTCGGCATGGGCATTTATGCCGCGCTTGGCACCGGCATTCTCTATAGCGACGGCGATTTCGCCGACGAGCTGTTCTATGCCCTGCGGGCGGGTATTGACCTCGAGATCTTTACGGATCTGTATCTGGATCTGAACGTCAACTACCGGTTTGCGGACGGTCCCAGCATGAGCGAGATCGGTCACGATATTGATGGTGATACCATGACCTTGGGCGCGGCGTTACGCTTGGAGTTCTAAATGATGAAGACGCCTGGAGTTGAACTGCAGGAGCCGCTCACCATCGCCCTGAGCACGGGCGATGGCAAGAGCGACTGTACAGAGGTTTCGAAGTTGCTGGATTCTGCAGGCAATGTGCCGGACGGGAGTATAAAGCGATATGAACAGATCGTCCATGCCGCCAAGGCGTTCATCTTCACGGTGATCATCAAGCAGGGACGAGCCGTATGCACGATTCACTATCCGGGCGTTCTGCAGGTCACGGGATACTGCGAAGAGGAATACGCAAAGCAACCGATGCTTTGGTACAACATGATTCATCCAGAGGATCGTGGCATCGTCCTGCAGCAGATTGACCAACTGCTGCGGGGGGAGTCTCCCTTGCCGGTCAAGCACCGGATTACCCATAAGAGCGGATTTACCCGCTGGCTGAAGAACACGTCCATTCCCCTTTTTGATGCAGAAGGTGCTCTGATCGCCTATGACGGGCTGGTTGTGGATATCTCGGGGATCGAGCATGCCGAAGAGCAGCAAATGCAACGCATCGCAGACCTTACGACGTCGCTTTCATTGCTAAAGAAACTCCATAATCTGCTGCCCATCTGCTGCTCCTGTAAAAAAATTCGCGATGACAAGGGCTTGTGGATCGATGTCGACGCCTACACTACCGAGCACTATCCCGGTACTACGTTCACGCACGGCATTTGTCCGGATTGTGCGCGCAAGCTTTATCCGGAGTACTGCCAAGATACTCCCGCAGCAATGTTGGTCTCCCGTCTTGTCGACGACATTCGTTTCCACTGAAGAAGCCGGGGATTTGATCATAGAAGATAATCCTGCCAGAAAGAAGGCATCGCACGATGAATGCAAATATTTCCTGCCAAGCAAATGCGGCACTGGTCGCTTCGGAACTCCGTTACCGGCGTCTTTTCGAATCGGCTCAGGATGGAATCCTGATTCTTGATGCCGAAACCGGCATGGTCGTGGACGTTAATCCGTTCCTAACCACCCTGCTCGGGTATTCACACACTGAATTCCTTGGAAAGAACATTTGGGAACTCGGTTTTTTAAAAAACCTAGCCGCCAACGAGGATAAGTTTCGAGAGCTGCAGGCCCTCGATTATGTCCGTTACGAAAACCTGCCGCTGGAAACCGCCGCAGGTCTGAAAATCGACGTGGAGTTCGTCAGTAATGTTTACCTAGTGGACGGCAAGCGGGTGATTCAATGCAACATTCGCGACATCTCGGATCGTGTGCGGACGGAGTTGTATCAGCGCATGAACCATGAGATCCTGCGGATTCTGAACGAGCCGGGCGATCAGGATAAAACCATGCAGGCGGTTATCGCTACACTCAAGGCGCGGACGATGGTTGATGCCGTCGGGATTCGTCTGCAAAGCGGGAACGACTTCCCGTATTACGCCCAGGATGGTTTTTCCCCCGAGTTTCTGGAAGCCGCGAACACCCTCATCGAGTTGGACGCCAACGGCGGCGTGTGCCGTGACAAGGACGGCAACATCTGTTTGGAATGCACCTGCGGGCTGGTGCTTTCGGGAACGTTTGATCCGGCGGATAAAGGGTTCTCCCCGGGCGGCAGCTTCTGGACCAACGATTCGACCCTGCTGCCGAACCTTCCAACGGGTGATGATCCCCGTCGCAAGCCGCGGAAGCAGTGCATTCTTCATGGCTATGCGTCCATTGCCCTGGTACCCATTCGAGGCAGGGACAAAATCGTGGGGCTGATCCAATTCAATAACCATCGCAAAGGGTTCTTCACCCTCGAATCGGTTTCGCAACTTGAGGATATCGCCGCGCATATCGGTTCGGCGTTGATGCGCAAGCAGGCCGAGGCCGAGGCGGCCAGCCTTACTGAACAGCTTCGCCAGGCGCAGAAGATGGAGGCGGTGGGTCGTCTGGCGGGTGGGGTTGCGCACGACTTCAATAATCTGATCATGGGCATCATGGGCTATACGGAGATGTGCATTGAGGACGTAGGCCCCGATCATCCCGTACGGGAGTGGCTGGTTGAAATCCGTCATATCGCACTGCGATCAGCCGATATCACGAAGCAATTGCTGGCCTTTGCAAGCAAACAGATCATCGCCCCGAAAACCATCGATTTGAACGATGTCGTGGCGGCCATGCTCAAATTGATCCGCCATCTGATCGGCGAAGGGATCAACCTGGTCTGGAGACCGGGGGCGAGGCTTTGTCCAGTGAGAATCGACCCGACGCAGGTTGACCAGATCCTGGCTAACCTGTGTGTGAATGCACGGGATGCCATGGGGAGTACCGGCGAGATCATACTTAAAACAGCCAACATCGTTTTCAATGCCGACGATTGCGCCAAGTACCCGGATCGGGTGTGCGGGGTATTCGTGGTTCTTGAGTTCACCGACAATGGCTGTGGAATGGATGAGAAAACACAAGCCAGGGTGTTTGAACCGTTTTTCACCACCAAACCCTTCGGTAGTGGCACTGGCCTTGGACTGGCGACCGTGTATGGCATCGTCAAGCAGAATAATGGATTTATCGACCTCAGCAGCATCCCGGGTAAAGGGACGACCTTCAAGATCTATTTGCCGAGAGCGAGCGCCGTGCAGGTCACCGCGAAATCGACAGTAGACGGGGGTGAGGAACGTTCCGCTTCGCCAAGAGGCAAGGGGGAAACCGTGCTGCTGGTGGAAGATGAAGTCTCGCTACGCGCGACCTGCGGACGCTTCCTTAAAACACTCGGGTATAACGTCTTGATTGCCGCAACACCGGAGGAGGCTCTGAATCAGGCCGCACAGCATTCCGTCGGCATCCGGCTTCTGCTAACCGATGTCATCATGCCAGGAATGGATGGACAGCGGCTGTCTCAACGGCTATTGGATGAAATCCCGGGGCTCAGCGTGCTGTTCATGTCCGGCTATACAGCCGACATAATGACCCGTCGCGGGGTCCTGAATGAGGGTGTGAATTTCCTGGGCAAACCGTTCTCATGCGATGACCTCGCCCGCAAGGTACGCGCCGTGCTTGATGCGAATTGTTCTTGAATGTAGTGAGGCAATCGAGGCAAGCGACGCGGCACGCTGGTGACGGTCAGGGTTGCCGAATCGGAAAACCGTGAGTTGCAAAGACAAGCCACCCGACCCCCCGGCGGTGAGCAACATATAGACTGACATTGTTCCTCAGTCACCCCTGCTCTGGATCTGTTGACTATTTGCTCGCAAAAATACGTTAAAATGCGCCTTTATTCGCAAATATGACAAAACCTTGGGCTGTTTGAAGATTCGCGTAAAGTGCTTTATAGCAAAAGATTTAAAGTGGTCGGGGTGGTGGGATTCGAACCCACGACTTACAGCTCCCAAAGCTGTCGCGCTACCAGGCTGCGCCACGCCCCGAATTTTCGTAACGGATGAGACAATACCAGTATTCGGGCGAATAGCAAGCCTCAAGATTTTATGGCAGCGGTTATGGTGATTTTTTTGTAAGGAATTTAGCTTCATTTTGATCATTGATTATGTAAAGCTCTGTGCCTCGATATTTTTCTGATCGGAGGGGTTATGAATTTGTTTATGCGTTTGGTTGTATTATGTGCCTTATTGCAGGTTGGCGTTGTGTATGCTCAGGAGTCTGATCCTTTTGGTGTTGAAGCCGAGGTGGTGTCCGAGGCGGGTGCTCTTCGTGTTGATTTTATGTTGAGGGTTCCTGATAAACACTATCTGTATGCCAAGGAGCTTGGTGTCACATTTGCTGGCGGTAACGCGGAGCTTCTGTCCCGTCCAGACCCTGTGCCGAAAATGGATCCATTCCTTGAGGAGATGGTGGATGTGTTCGGTAGTGATTTCCGGTTGTCGTATAGATTGAGTAAGCCGGTTCCAGACGGAATGTCGGTTGCCGTGGCTTACATGGGGTGCAATGCCGAGCTCTGCTTCATGCCCCAGCGTCGGCAGTTCGAGATTCGCACGGTGGGAGAGGGGATGTGGAAGATTGTTCCTGTTTCTGCGGATGTCTCGGCAGAGCCGTCCGTATCAGCAGATGCAAAGGACGGTTTGTTTGAGGGATTCGTTCTCGACGGTCGTGATTCCGGGTATATGTCAGTTGACGAGTTCCTGGCCTTCGTTGGCCGTGTCGAATCAGGAACGGGACTGCAACGCGGGCGCCTGGAGCTAATCGTTGATGAACATGGGCTTTGGATCGGCGTGCTGGCCATTCTGTTTCTCGGGATGCTGTTAAATTTTACGCCCTGTGTGTTGCCGATGATTCCGGTGAATCTGGCCATTATCGGCGCGGGGGCACAGGCGGGATCGCGTCAACGAGGCTTTCTGCTAGGGGCCGTTTATGGACTGGCGATTGCCTTGGTCTATGGGGCGCTCGGGGTGGCAGTGGTCTTGACCGGTGCCCAGTTTGGGGCGCTGAACGCTTCGCCTTGGGTCAACTTCGCGATCGGCATCCTGTTCGCCGGGCTGGCTCTGGCTATGCTCGGAGTATTCAATCTCGACTTTACCCGGTTCCAGCCGCAAGGAATTCGCGCCAAGTCGGGGCATCCCTTCCTGACCGCCGCCTTGTTCGGCGGCGTTGCTGCGCTGCTGGCGGGCGCCTGTGTGGCGCCGGTGGTGATCTCTGTCTTGGTTTTGTCGACAGAGCTTTATCCGAGCGTGGGGCGCGCAGCGCTTCTGCTCCCCTTTGTGTTGGGATTAGGTATGGCCTTGCCTTGGCCGTTTGCCGGGGCAGGCCTGGCTTGGTTGCCGAAGCCAGGGCGGTGGATGGAAAAGGTCAAGCTCGTCTTTGGCGTGTTGATTCTTGGTGCGGCGGTTTATTATGGTTATTTAGGGTGGACACTTTTAGCTCCGAAATCAGCAGTGCCTGAGGTCGATGCGGAATCCTTTTGGATGACCTCACCGGAAGCGGCGGTGGAGGCTGCGCGGAGGTTGGACAAACCGCTATTTATTGACTTTTGGGCCAGCTGGTGCAAAAACTGCCGGGCGATGGATGCCAAGACACTTAAGGATCCGGCGGTTCGTGAAGCGCTCGGCAAGTATGTAAGGCTTAAATTCCAGGCAGAACATCTTTCGGATCCGGAAACCAAGAAGATCCTGGATCAGTTCGGGATTCGTGGTCTTCCCTCGTATGTTGTCCTGCGTCCGGAGTGATGATGAATTATACGCATCAGCCATTGTGTATAACGGTGATCGGGGCATCGGGCGATCTGGCCCGGAAGAAGATCTTGCCCGCGTTGTATGCACTCTATTGCCAGCAGCTTTTGCCGGCATCCTTCAGCGTTTTCGGATTTGCCCGGTCGGCAATGGATGATGATGCGTTTCGCACGATGATAGCTTCGAATCTCTCCTGTCGATATAGTCCGGGGGCGACCTGTGAAGCGTCAAAAGCAGCCTTCCTTGAACAGTGTTTCTATGTTTCTGGACATTACGGATCGCGGGATTCCTTCCTCGATCTTTATGAGCGGCAGCGTACGGTCTGTCCGTTATCCGTGAATCACCTTTTCTACCTGGCGACCCCACCCTCTGTCTTTCTTGATGTAGCCCGTGCATTGGGAGGGGCCGGACTGGTACACTGTGGCTTCAGCTCCCCGTGGTCACGGATCGTGATCGAGAAACCATTTGGCCGCGACCGCGAGAGTTCCGATGTGATGGTTCGCGAGATGGGGCTTGTCTTTCGTGAGGCGCAGACCTTTCGGATTGATCACTATCTCGGAAAAGAGGTCATCCAGAACCTGATGGTCCTGCGGTTTGCCAATCTGGTTTTTGAGCCCTTATGGAACCGTCAGTATATTGACCATGTTCAGATTTCGTGGAAGGAAGATCTAAGTGTGGCGGGGCGCGGGGGGTATTTCGACAATTATGGGATCATCCGGGATGTGATGCAGAATCATTTGCTCCAGATCCTGGCTCTGGTGGCGATGGAGCCCGCTTCGGAATTGGATGCCGGACATATCTGCAACGAGAAGATCCGTGTCCTGCGGAGTATCAAGCCGGTTGGGCTGGATGACCTCGTCGTTGGCCAGTACAGGGCGGCATGGTGGAATGGACGTCATGAACTCGGATATCTTGAGGACGAGGGGGTGCCGGAAAACTCGCTGACGCCTACCTATGCTGCGGCGTGTCTGGCGATTGATAATGAGCGGTGGAGGGGGGTGCCGTTCCTGATCCGGGCAGGCAAGGGATTGGAGACTCGGACAACGGAGATCCGGATCCGTTTCAAGCCGGTTGAACGGTCGATGTTTGCGGGCCTGCTGCCTGCGGGCGCGGCAAACGAACTCGTGATTCGCGTACAGCCGGACGAGGCCATTTACTTGCAGGTGGCGACCAAGGTGCCGGGCATGGCAATGAAACTCCAGCAGACGCCGCTGAACCTGCGGTATCAAGAGGCCTTCGATGCGATGATTCCCGATGCCTATGAGAGTTTGCTGGTGGATGTGATGCGAGGGGATAAGAGCTTGTTTATCCGCAAGGATGAATTGGCGGCAGCCTGGGATATCTTTACCCCGGTGCTGAAGGATCTCGAACAGCGTGGACAAAAGCCGGAGTCCTATGCGTTTGGTACGGTCGGTCCGGACGGTGCGCAGGCCTTGGCGGCCCGGTCGGGTGTGGTTTGGGGATAATGGGATGCAACTGATTTATCGCGAATTCAACACGCTAAATACGTTTGATGATGCTGCTGTGGCATTGCTCGAGGACGCGCTTTCGGCACCCGCGCCGTCGCCGCGGGCGATCATGCTGACGGGCGGGACCACGCCGTTTGGCGTCTATGCTAAAGTCGCGGCACGGGGAATCCGTGCCGCGTCCGGTGTGAATGTGCTGCTTAGCGATGAACGGTATGTGCCGATGACTTCGCCGCTGAGCAACTACGGTCGTGTGCGTCCGTTCCTTGATGCGGTCGGGGTGAAGCATTGCATTTTCCCGGATGCAACCCAGCCGCTGGAGGTTGCCACCGAGGGCTACGGTCGTGCCTTGGCGAGTCTATTGGATGGAGGCATCTCTTTTCCTTTAGGTATTCTCGGATTGGGGGCGGACGGTCATGTGGCCGCGTTGTTCAACGGCGACCAGATTGAGCAGTCGCGGGGGCGATGGGCGATGGCGGTAAATCGTCCGGATGGCATGGCTGGCATATCGGCGACGCCGTCGGTATTGTGTGCCGCCCGGCGTCTGGTCTTCTGGGTGACCGGCCCTGGGAAGCGCGACGCCGTGGAGGCGTTGCGAACCGATCCCCGACGTATTCCCGCCGGGTTGGCTTTGGATGCGGCTTGTTGTGTTGAATTGTGGTATGTACCGGTTTAGGAGGAAAATATGTATGTGAGATGTATGGTTGTTGGGACGCTGTTGATCGGGAGTCTTGCGCTGCCAGCGGCTGGTCTTCCCTGTGATCGCGATGAGCAGTTGGAACTGCTTATACAGACGGGACTGAATAGTAATCATGGTTTGCGAGGGATGACGCATCGCGTGCTTGCCGCCCAGGCGGCCTACGGCCAGGCGCGGTCCGCCTGGTATCCCAGGCTGAACACCTCGGTATCTTACACGGTCACGGATAATCCACCGCAGGCCTTCATGATGATGCTGAATCAGCGGAGCCTGAACATGAGCGATCCCTCGCTCAACATGAATGAGCCGGATGCAACCGAGAATACCCGCTTTGGTGTGGATGCTCAACTGCGGCTGTATGACGGCGTCAGAAGCTCGCGGATCGCGGGCGCGGAGGTTGCGTCCCAGTTGGCATCCGAGCAGATGCTGGCCCTATGCAACGCGTTGGTGCATGAAATCACCAGGGGGTATTACCAGGTTCTCCAGGCGCAGGATATCAAGGCGGCACATGAGGCGGCGCTGGCCAGTCTTTCCGAGAGTCTACGGGTGGCCGGGGAACGCTTCAGTGCCGGTAGTGCCGTCAAGACCGATGTGCTCAACCTGGAGGTTCAGGTTGCCCAGGCCCACGAGAATCTCATCCGTTCTGGAAACGCGGTACGGTTGGCGGTGGCCGCCCTGAATACATCGATGGGTCGCGATGTGGTCGTGGATACCGGGCTGACGGCTCCGGTCAAACCGGCGATGCTGCCCGCTATTGACGTCGGGTTTGAACAGCGTCCGGAATTCCGGATGAGTGCGCTTCAGGTTCGTGCAGCCACGCTGGGGCTTGCCATGGCACGCGGGGAGCGGCGACCGGTATTGAATGCATTTGGTCGTGTGGACTGGGATAGTCCGGATCTGCAGGGGCCGGAACAGAGTTATACAGCGGGGGTCGCTGTGGAGTTGCCTCTCTTTGCCGGGTTCGAGAAATCGGAAAAAATTGAAGAAGCGGTGCAGATGCTGTCGGCTGCGGAGGCCGAGCAGGCACGTATGCTCAGTTTTCTAGGCTTGGAGCTCAAGCAGGCCCGACTGTCGGTGGAGGAGGCGGAGGCCCGCTTGCAGGTCACCTCGCGCGCGGTTCTGAGTGCTGGCGAGGCATTGCGCATCACGCGCGAGCAGTACAAGGAAGGGGCGGTCGAAATCTCGGTTCTGCTGATGGCGGAGTCCGGACTGACCGAGATGCGTATGCGCGATACGATGGCCATCTATGAGCACCAGATTGCACGCTCCAACCTGGCGCGGGCAACCGGTGCGCTAGGCTTGCAATATGATCTCCCCGAGGTCGGGGAATAATGAGAGGGAATGGGAGGAATGATGCAAAAGAGTAATGTTGTGAAGTTGATGAAGATGCTAAAATTCGGTGGATCCTTGGTTGGGCTTGTCTTGATCGTGGTGTGGTCTGCCGGCCTGTTGCAGGAAAAGCAAGCCCCCGGCAAGATGGATGCGTTGGACGGGCGGTTGTTGCCGGAGGGGGCTGTTGTGCATGAGGTGGTCGCGCTGGAAATGCCGACACGGGTCTCGCTTTCCGGGACGGTTCATTCGGAACGCCGGATCCACCTCAGTTCGCGTATACCCGCCTACGTCAAGGATATCCATGTCATGGCCGGATCCGTGGTGAAAGACGGTGATTTACTGATTGAACTCGATCAGCGCGAACTGCTCAAGGAACTGGCGGCGGCCGAGGCGCAGTTGTCGCTGGCGGAAACCGGCTATCAGCGTTCTGATCGGTTGCTCAAGACCAATGCCACGACGGTGCAGGCGTTTGAGATGGCGGAATCCGGCTATAAGGCGGCCCTGGCCGGGGTGGAGCGGATCAAGGTCATGCTGACGTACACGCAGATTACCTCGCCGATCAACGGTGTCGTGACCGATCGCCATGTGGAGACCGGCGATCTGGCGGGGGCTGGGCAGGGGTTGCTGTCGGTCTATGATCCAGAACGTTTACGGTTGGATGTCCCGGTGCCCGCCCGCCTGGTTTCGAAGTTCCCGGTCGGCCAAAAAGTCACCGTAACGCTGGACCAGGTGGCCACGCCGGTTGAAGGCAAGGTCGTTGAGATTGTCAGCGAGTTCGATCCCGTCACTCGCACTCGCCGCGTCAAGATTCATCTGGTTAACGTCAAAGGCGATGTGCTTCCCGGAATGTACGGGCAGGTTGCCGTTGACCTGGATCCGCAGCCCGTGGTCCTGGTTCCGCAGGATGCCGTGACGGCGATCGGGCAATTGACTTATGTGCAGAAGGTCGCGGGGGCTCGTTGTGTTACTCGCTGGGTAACAACCGGACGGCGCATGGATGACCGGATCGAGATCCTATCGGGCGTTTCGCATGGGGATCGACTGTTGCTGAATAAATAATCGTGGACGCTTCGGATGGGGGTAGCTATGAGCAATGACCGCTCTTTTTTTGTAGGTATCGTGGAAGGCTTCTTGCGTGGCAATCTGCCGATCCTCGTTATGATCGGCAGCCTGATTGCGGGGGGAATCGCCCTGGTGTCGACCCCGCGGGAGGAGGATCCTCAGATTGTCGTACCGGTTGCCGATGTGATCGTCTCGTATCCCGGTGGCAGCGTGGAGCAGGTCGAGCGGCTGGTCTCCTCGCGCCTTGAGCGGATGCTTTACCAGATCGACGGGGTGGAATACGTCTACTCCATGTCGAGCCCCGGTATGTCGGTCGTCACGGTCCGCTTCTATGTGGGCGAAGACCGAGAAGACAGTCTGCTGAAGCTTTATAACAAGCTCAATCAGAATATGGACCAGGTCACGCCGGGCATCGCGGGTTGGGTGGTCAAGCCCGTGGAGATTGATGATGTTCCCGTCGTGAGCGCGGTGCTTTATAGCGACACGGTGGACTCCCATGGCCTCTGTCGAATCGCCGAGGAAGTGGTCGGCAAGCTGCAGCGCGTGTCCGATAGTGCCCGCATCACGATCCATGGCGGGGTGCCACGGGCGGTCACTGTTTATTTCGATGCCGAACGGCTGCACGCGTTCGGTTTGTCGGTGCAATCCGTTGCGGCGGCGTTGCGGGGTGCAAATGCCCAGTCGGCCAGTGGCGCGTTCGAGCAGGGTGACCGCGTGGTGGCGGTCGAGGCCGGTCCGTTCCTGCGGTCGGTTGAGGATGTGCGCAACCTGATGGTCGGCCTTTTCGAGGATCGTCCGGTGTATCTCCGTGATGTGGCCGATGTACAGGATGGCCCGGTCGAGGCGGAGACCTATAGTCGATTTTCCACCGGACCTGCTGAAAGCGCTCTCGTCGTACGTGATGCGGAGGCGGTCACCATCGCCGTGGCCAAGCGCAAGGGAAGTAATGCAGTACAGGTTACCCGCGATGTCCGGCAGGCACTGCGCGAGATGCAGGGAACGCTGATCCCGTCTGATGTCGGAATCCGGATTGCGAGGGATTACGGCGAGATGGCGAATGCCAAGGTCAACAACCTGGTTTCCAGCCTTGTATTGGCGGTGATCACCGTGATCGGACTGCTGGCTCTCTCGATGAGCTGGCGCGAGGGGGTGATTGTCGCCATCGCGGTTCCTATCACCTACTCACTGACGTTGCTGTTCAACCATATGTTGGGGTACACAATCAACCGGGTTACCCTCTTTGCGCTCATTCTTGCGCTCGGGTTGCTGGTGGATGACCCGATTGCGGGGGTTGAGAATATCGAGCGTCACTTCCGCACCAGCAAGCTTCCTCGCAAGCAGGCGGCGGTGGCGGCGATGCGCGAGATCATGGCCCCGGTCCTACTCTCTTCGCTGGCAATCATGATCGCCTTTTCCCCGATGTTCTTCATTACCGGGATGATGGGCCCGTATATGAAACCGATGGCCTTGAATGTGCCGCTGGCGGTGATGATGTCCACCGTGGTCGCCTTGACCATCACCCCGTGGCTGGCGACGAAGATGCTACGATACGGCAACGTGGGGGAGGTAGCGAGTGAAGTGGATCTCCGGAAAACCCGGATGTACCGGCTATATAACCGACTGATCAGCCCGTTCATCTCGTCTCGTCGCAATCGGACCATCATGCTCTGGTCTGTCTTTGCGATGTTCTGCGCGGCGCTGGCGCTGGCACTTACCGGACGGGTGCCGCTGAAGATGTTGCCGTTTGACAACAAGAACGAGTTCCAGATCCTTGTGGATATGCCGGAGGGAACCTCGCTGGAACGGACCGATGCGGTGATCCGCGATGTCGAGACCTACCTGCATAGTGTTCCTGAAGTCACCGATTTCACCACGATCGCGGGATCCGCATCCCCGATGGATTTTAATGGGATGGTCCGGCATTACTACATGCGCCGGGGATCCCATCTCGGGGACATCCGTATCAACCTGATGCCCCGCGAGCTCCGCCAGGCGGATAGTCACGCGATCGTCTTGCGGGTGCGAGACGACATCGAGGCAATTGCCGCCGCACATGGCGGATCGCTCAAGCTGATCGAGTTGCCTCCCGGGCCGCCGGTATTGTCATCGATCGTTGCAGAGGTCAAAGGCACGTCCGCGCACACATACCAGGATTTGGTGGCCGCTGCCCCGATGGTGGAGGCTCGAATGGCTGAGGAGGACGGTATTGTTGATCTTGATAGCACGGTAGAGGCGTCGTGGACGCGCCTTTTCTTTGATGTTGACCGCGAGAAGGCGGGGCGCAACGGGATTCAGGTCGCGGATGTGGTGGATACGCTACAGACGGCATTGGCAGGCCGCCCAGTGGGCATCATCCAGACCCCGTCCGAGCGCAATGAGTTGCCCGTCATCCTGCGTCTCCCTCGCGCCGATCGGTCGTCGGCCGAGGCCCTGCGCATGATCTATGTTGGCGGGCGTGGCGGGAACCGTGTACAGCTTGGTGAACTCGGTGAATTTCGCGAGGCACCCGTTGAGCAGACGGTCTACCACAAGAACATGGAACCGGTGGTTTATGTGACGTCCGAGATTGCCGGGCGGGGGCCGGCATACGCCATCCTGGCGCTTCAATCCTACTTCAAGAAGAATCCAATGCCAGACGGGATTACCGTGGACTGGAGTGGTGAAGGGGAGTGGAAGATCACGCTGGATGTGTTTAGGGATCTCGGGATTGCCTTTGTGATTGCCCTGATGGGGATCTATGTCCTGCTCGTTTACGAGACCGCCTCGTTCCTGCTGCCGGTGGTCATTATGCTCTCGATCCCCTTGTCCATGATCGGGATCATGCCTGGCTTCTGGCTGCTGAACCTGATCGTCAACCGCCCGGTGGGCGGGTTCGATAATCCGGTCTTCTTTACCGCCACGGCCATGATCGGGATGATTGCCCTCAGCGGGATTGTGGTTCGGAACGCCATCGTGCTGATTGACTTTATAAGGCAGGCCAGGGAGGCCGGAAAGGATTTGCGGACCGCGATCATCGAAGCGGGTGCCATTCGCTTGCGCCCGATCATGCTGACGGCGGGGACTACGCTACTGGGAACGTGGCCGATTACGTTTGATCCCATATTCAGCGGCCTGGCCTGGTCGATCATCTTCGGACTGCTGATTTCCACCTTGTTCACACTGGTTGTAATTCCGGTAGTTTACAGCATGATTTTTGCCAAGGATGTAAGCAGGGAAGAATGAAAGGAGAGGCGATGCGAAAAATGAAAGTCACAGACTGGATCCATGTGATCGCAGGGGTATTCATCATGACGAGCCTGGCACTGGGGCACTGGGTACACCCCGGCTGGTTTTGTTTCACCGCCTTCGTCGGTCTAAACCTGTTCCAATACGGGTTCACAGGGTTCTGCCCGCTGGCGATCATCCTCAAGCGCTGCGGCGTGGCGTGTGATTAAGGAGCCTGCGCATAATTTAAACTGGGTGGCTGACTTACTCAAGTAGTCTCTACATGGGTGAGTGCCGACCAGCCTACGCTTGAGCAATGTTGAGGAACCCGCCGGTAGGGGGCACCCTGGTTCCCTTCGTCGGTGACGTAGTGTTCAAGACCGTCAATGACCGTGTTGGATCGTCGTATCGAGATGCCACGCGAGAAGTAGTCGTACTTCGATAAAAAGCGGCAGCGTAGCCCTACCAGTCGCGGGCGGAGGGGGGGAGGGGGATGCGTTGCTGGCGGTTGCGCTTTTCTTCCTCGAATTCACGTTCCCGCTCAAGCGCCCGTTTCAGTAGCTTCTGGATGTCGTCGGCTTTCTCGGGTTTGTCCTGTTGCTCGGGTTGCTGCTGTTGTTCCTTGGGCTGTTCCTTGGGCTGCTCCTGTTCCTGTGGCTGTGGCTGCTCCTGAGGTTGCTCCTTGGGCTGTTCCTGCGGCTGTTCTTGCGGGTTTTGCTTTTGCTTGGGTAGCAAACTGGCGATGGTCTCGAGCTTCTCGTAGGCGCTTTGCTGCGATGCCTGGGCGTCGGCCCCGGTTTGGATAAATGTGGCCGCCTCGCGCTGCTGTTTGGCCGCTTCGGTGGCTAGTGTCAGGATCTGCTGGCGGACCTCGGGGGTGATGCCTTCCGGTGCTTGTGCGGTTTCCTGGTCGTTTGTTTCCGCTGTCGGTTGTACGGTTCCCTCCGGCGGCACGGCCGCTTCGAAGCGGGTGCGGAATAGTTCGGTCAGTTCGGCGCTTTCGGTCTGGAGCTCGGAGGGGGGCAGCGTGGGATCGGGCACCATGCGCCCTGCGACCTGTTCGATGGCCTGGGTCTGCTGGATCATGCCTTCGCCGAGCAGCATCTCGTGCGAGGCGACATCCTTCCACAACTGGTACGCCCCCTGTTCCGCCAGTTTGGCGGCACGATAGGCGTCGTCCTGGATATCCCGCAGTTGGCGGGTGCTATCCTGCATGTTTGCCTCGGATACCTGCATCCGCGAATAAAGCGATTCGAGTCGTTTGGGATCCGTCTGCTGTTGTTGCTGCGCCAAGGCCTCTGTCAGCTTTTGCTTGAGCGGAATCCAGCGGTCGGCATTGTCCTTCTGCAACTGGGCCAGGGCTTCGAATCCGGCGATCCTGGCCGGTAGCGGGTTGGTGGCCGTGGCGAGGATAGCCACCGCGATCTCTCGCTGGGTCTTGAGCATCTGATCGGTTAACGCCGGGGCAGGCGTTTGTCCGTACTGGGTGGCCAGGCGCAGGCCCTTGGCCGCTTCCTCGGCGGCGGGGATCTGTTTCAGGGTCAGCGCCAGGTTGTGGCGGGCATCGGCGTCCGGTTCCGTGCGCAAGGCTTCCTTGAAGGCTTCGCCCGCTTGGCGCAGGGCATCGACTTTGGTGGTCGCGCCCTCGACGGTGGTTGCCTCTGTCTTCTCGGCCATCTGGTAAAGCATGGCCCCTAGCGCTGGTGTTGCGTTCAGGTCGCCCCGTCGCCCCTGGAGCGAGAGCGAGCGGAACAGCTCGGCGGCGTCGCGGTACTGTCCGGCTGCCGCCAGTGCCACGGCCTGGTTATAGCGATAGGTGCGTTCGGCATCGCGGACGCTGCCGTCCTGTGCCCGCTGGTAAAGTGCGGCGGCGGCGGCATAGTCGCCCTGTCGGTGACGCCGCTGCGCCTCGCGGGCTGCTGCATGTCCGGTCACCTCGGGCAGGTTAAGCGCCAGCGCGTTTGTCTGTGTGCCGGGTGCGTTGGTCGATGTGCTGGTCGATGCGCTCGGCGCGTTGGTTTCGGCGCTGGCGATCAGTGGCAGGAACAGCAAGGTGGCGATCGCCACCCGTTGCCGTGTGGTCGTGCTGACGGAGGCCACGCGTCCCCGGCTCAAGGCCGCCGCCCCCGCCAGCAGGAGGATCGCGGGCAGCAGGAACCATTGGAACCGTTCCACAGCCCGTCGCTTGCGGGTCTCGGCCAGCTCGCGGCGGCTGACGTTGCGCAGGTGATCGCTGTAGATGTTCCCGAGCGTGACCTGGGTCGTCCCGGCGGTCTCGATGGGGATGTACGAGCCCCCCGATTTCTGGGCAATCGTGAGGAGGGATTCGTGATCGAGCTTGGTGATGACCGGTGCGCCCTCGTGCTGAAGCACGCTGCCTGGCTGTTGTGGATCAGGGATCGTACTGCCACTGCGGCTGCCGAGGCCGACCGTATAGATCGGGATGCCGCGCTTCCCGGCAGTCTCGGCCATCTCGATCGCCAGGCCGCTCAAGTCTTCACCATCCGAGATCAGGATCATCGCCTTGTGCGAGGCCTCGGTGCCGCTGAAGGCATCGAGCGCCCGGGTAATGGCCGCCCCGATATCGGTTTCCCCGCGCGGGGCACTGCCGGGATCGATCCCCGCCAGGGCTCCCCGCAGGAATGCGTAATCCGTGGTTAACGGGCACACCAGCACCGGCTTGGCTCGGAAAGCGAGCAAGGCGGCTCGGTCGCCCTTGAGCCCGTCGATCAGATCCAGCGCATCGGCCTTGGCCCGTTGCAAACGCGAGGGGTGGATATCGTTGGCCAGCATCGAGAGCGAGACGTCAATGGCAATGACCAGATCGCGCGATTGCTGGATCACCGTCTCCTCTCGCTCGCCCCATTGGGGCCCGGCGGCGGCGATCAGCAGCAGCAAGGCACCGAGTCCGGCGAGGATCGTCTGCACATAATGCCGCCGAGCCCCGGATGCCGGCAGCAGGCGCGGTTGCATCACGGGCGATACAAAGGCAGCGAGGGCCTTCAAGGCGCGTCGTTTCTGCATGATCCAAACCGTGGTCAGGGCGGGGACGATCCAGATCCAGTAAAGCAACCAGGGATTTTGAAATTGAAGGCTCATGGCGGTCTCCTTAGATGATTCGGCGGGCGATCAGCATGTTCAGCGAGACACTCAGCATCAGCAGCACGAACGCGGCGAGAAGCAGGTCTGCGAATTTCTCGTCATACTGGCGATAGATGTTCTGTTCGACCCGGGTGGTCTCGAGCTGGTTGATCGAATCGAGGGCGGTATCGAGCCCCGTGGCATCCTTGACGTTGTAATAAACGCCGCCGGTCTTGTCGGCGATGGCGCGCAGTTGGGTCTCGTCAAAGTTGACCCAGGCTTGGCGGATGGTTTCGCGTCCGAGGGCATCGATCACCCGCACCGGTGCCCGTCCGGTGCTGCCGATGCCGATGGTGTAGACCTTGATGCCCAGTTTGCGTGCTGCCTCGGTGGCGGTTTCGGGGTCGATGATGCCGGCGTTGGAATCGCCGTCGCTCAGCAGAACGATGATCTTCGAGACCGGCTCGGCATCCTGCAGCCGTGCGCAGGCCGTGGTCAGCGCATCGCCGATCGCGGTGAGCAGCTCGTCCTCGTTGAGGATGTTGCCGTCGCGGTCGTGCGACAATTTTGGAATTTCAACCCCCGAGAGTACATGCCGCAGCGCCGCCTGATCCCCGGTCAACGGAGCCAGGGTAGAGGCATAGCCGCCGAAGGTAATCAGGCCGATGAGATCATCGGGACGCTTGTCGATGAACGTAGCGAAAGTCTCCTTGACGACATCCAGTCGCGTCTTGTACTTCGGGCCGAGCGGCGTCATTGTGGAGAGGTCGAGCGCCTCCATGGAGCCGGATACATCGACCACGATCTGGATGGCGATCACATCGGCGGTGCGTCGGGTGAAGGACAGCAGCAAACGAGGGCGCGCCATGGCCACCACACCCAGTGCCAGCGCCGCCAGGTAAAGCAGGGGCAGGAACCGGGCCGCCCTAGTGCGCCAGGTCTGCCCGTGCCCGCCAAGACGCTGGGTAGGGGCGAAGCGGAGCCCCTGCCGGATGCGGCGGGCAAAGACAAACCATGCACAGGCCGCGCAAAGCAGCAGGAGCAGGAGCCACGCCGGATGTGCAAACTGGAACATGGGTTAGCACTCCTTTCCTGGGGTTTGGCTGGTCTCGGGCGCTTCATTCCCTGCCGCGTCGCTGCTGACATAGTCACGGGCTGTGGACACGGCGTTGTTGACGTCGGCGGCATCCGGTTGTGCAGCGGCGAACTTGACCAGATCGGCCGCTTCGAGGAATTCCTTCAGGCGGCCCAGGACATCAGAAGGGAAACGCGGGTCGGCGGTGATCGCCTGCAGGAATTCATAGGTCGTCTGTTCCGGGGCGCGGACATGATGCTGGCGCTCGATATAACGGCGCACGATCATGGTCAGCTCGACATAGAAATCCTTGACCCGGCCATGTTCCACCCACTTCTTGCCGAGCAGCAGCTCCAGCTCATGCAGGGCACGCTCGCGCGGCGACATGCGCATGACGCGGATCTGGCGCTGGATCCGCCCCAGCAGGTAAATCGCCAGTGCCATGAGCAGGACGATGCCGATCAGGATGGCGGCATAGCCGGAAAGCGTCTTGAGCGAGGGACGGATGGGGATTGGCTCGATCGTTCCTCGCAATGTCTCGTCGACAGGCTTGTCGCTCACGGCATTGACGGGCAGCACGATGGGCGGGGTGGCGAAATAGCCGCTGTCGTCGCCTCCATTGACGGCGTCGCGATAGGCGACCGCCATGGGGGCGATCCGGTACTCCGAGGCAATCAGCGGGGTCAATCGGATGACCCGTTCGCGTGACACGGTGGCGCTGTTGGTCGGTGTCAGGTCGCGGTCGAACGAGGCCGCTGGCAGCAATCCCTGCAGCCGGTCGGCAATCGACGGGAAGGTGACGGCGAGATGGGCCGGATGCGTCAACGCCAAGGTAAGCACAACATCACGGTCGAGCGAGATGCTGCCAGGGGTGAGCGTCATCGTCAGGGTGATCCCCTGATGGCGCACCGTCTCGACGCGCGGGGCGTCGTCGGCGAGAAGTCGGCCTGGGATCCACAGCAGGATCGTGGCGGCGGCAATCGTTGTTAGTTTAGCCATTTTTTGACCTCACTTGGCGCCGTCGGAACAGGCGGCGCACTTCATCGATGACGGGCTGGGCGGTTGACAGGTCCAGCCGATCCATCTTATTGCGGGTGAAAAGCCGGTTCAAGGTCTCCTGCTCGGCGGATGCCTGCTGCGCGAAGTGGGCGCGCAGGGATGCCGAGCGGGTATCCACAAGCATCAGTTCGCCGGTCTCGGCATTCTCGATCTCTATCAGGCCGACGTCGGGCAGCTCGACCTCGCGCGGATCGCGGATGGGGCAGCAGATCAGGTCGTGCTTGCGGGAGGCCACGCGCAGGGCCTTGTCGTAGTTGTTGTCCAGGAAGTCCGAGATCAGGAAGACCACGGCGCGGCGCTTCTGGACTGACGTCAGGAACCGCAACGCCCCGGCGATATCCGTCCCGTGCGGCGTCTCCTCGGCCGCCAGCACCTCGCGCACCAGCCGCATGGCAGCGGTGCGGCCCTTGCGGGGCGGGATGCATTTCTCGATGCGGTCGCTGAACAGGATCAGCCCGATGTTGTCCTGGTTCTTGATGGCCGACAGCGCCAGCAGGCAGGTCAGCTCGGCGGCGGTTTCCGCCTTGGAGCGGGTTCCGGAACCAAAGCACTGCGAGCCGGAGATGTCGACGAGGAAGATGACGGTCAGCTCGCGCTCCTCGGAGAACCGCTTGATGTAAGGGTGCCCCATGCGGGCCGTCACATTCCAGTCGATCGAGCGGACATCATCGCCAAAGGCGTATTCCCGGACCTCGTCAAACTCGATTCCCTGCCCCTTGAAGACGGCATGATAAGCGCCGGTTAGTTGCTGATCAACCAGCCGGTTGGTCAACACTCGCAGGCGTCCCACCTGCTTCATCAGTTCTTTGGTATCAATAGCCATTGCTTATCACGGCACCGGGATTTCATTCAGAAGACGGGTGATCACATCCTCGCTGGTGCATTCCTCAGCCTCGGCCTCGTACGTCAGGATTACGCGGTGACGCAGGACGTCATGGGCGACTTCCTTGACATCCTGCGGCGTGGCATAAGCCCGTCCGCAGAGCATGGCATTGGCCCGGGCGGCAATGTTCAGGAACAGGCTGGCACGCGGGGATGCCCCGTATTCGATCTGGTGGTCGATCGGGATCTTGAAGTCCGACGGCTTGCGCGTGGCGAAGACGATGTCCAGGATGTAGTCCGAGACCTTCTCGTCGCAGTAGACCTGTTCCAGCAGCGCCCGCATGTCGGCGATTTGCGCCGCGCTGATAACCTGCTTGAGCGAGATCGTCTGCTGGTTGGCGAACCGGTTCATGATCCGCCGTTCGTCATCGCGCGAAGGATAGCTAACCTTGCACTTGAGCATGAAGCGGTCAACCTGGGCTTCAGGCAGGGGATAGGTGCCTTCCTGCTCGATCGGGTTCTGGGTTGCCATCACCATGAACGGGGAGGGGAGGGGATAGGTCGTGTCGCCGATCGTCACCTGCCGCTCCTGCATCGACTCCAGGAGCGCCGACTGCACCTTGGCCGGGGCGCGGTTGATTTCGTCCGCCAGCAGGATGTTGGTGAACACGGGGCCCTTGCGAGGGAAGAACGCCGCCTCCTTGGGATTATAGATCATCGTGCCGATGATGTCCGCCGGCAGCAGGTCCGGGGTGAACGAGATGCGGTGGAACTCGATCCCGAGGCATTCGGCCAGTGCTTTGACGGCGGTCGTCTTTGCCAGGCCGGGGACGCCTTCAAGCAGGATGTGGCCTCCGGTCACCAGGGCAATCAGCATCCGGTCCAGAAGTTTCTCCTGGCCGACCAGGACCTTGTTGACTTCCTGGCGTAGGGTGGCGATGATCTCGCCCTGGGCCTTGATAAGCTGCGTGGTGCTCTTGATATCGCTATTCATGGGGAATCCCTTCTGTCGTTGTTGTTGTTTCAGCCGCCTCTGCGGGCGCGGGATCTGGCTTCTTAATCAGAGACTCGCGGGTGGATACCAAGGTGTCGGCCTTGTAGGAGGCGATCTTGTACGTCCAGGGGGCAAAGCGCTTGTTCAGTTCATCCGCCTTTGCTGCAAGGGTTTTGTCTGCCTCCTTCTTTGCTGTGTCGTCCCCGCCGTCGGCAGTTGCCGCGGCGGCGGGCTGGTCGGCGGTTGCCTTGATGCGGATATAGCGTTCGCTGCTTTCCCCGATCCGGTCGCTGACACGAAGTTGGTAGCGAATGCCAGCCTTGGTTTTCAACGTGAAGGTGCGAGCCGTGGCGAATCCGAGGGCGGCATCATCGAGCGAGGGATCGGCTACCTCCTGGAAGCTTAGATAGTTCAAGGCCCCGCTCAGGCCGTATGCCTTGGATTCATCAAACGGGGTGGCGGCATCCGCCGGATCGAAGTCCACCTTGCCCTGGTCATCCCGGCGGAGGACGATGATGCCGTCCTCCGGATTCTCAAGGGTGATCGTGGATACGTCTTCGGGGGTGATGTCCAGCAGGGCGGTATCGAGCCAGCGGCTGGGCTGGGCGCTGGCCTCGTTCATCGCATCGCCGATGAGATAGACCGCCGGATCGCCCTTTATGGCAACATATCGCCCGTCCGGGATGCTGCCATACGGTGAGGCTTGCGCGCCCTGTGTCTGCCGGGTTGCGCCCATGGCCAGTGTGACGATCTCGTTGGCACCCGCTTTCAGGGTGAGGTTGACGACCGAGTCGGAGGAAAAACCCATCTTCTGACGTTGTGCATCGTTGGCCTTCACCACCTGGCCAATCTTGAGGTCGGCCAGTTTGATCATGAATTGCTTGACCGTCTCGAAATTGGCCGGGTAATTATACCGTTCCGGCAACACCCAGCCGTTCTCGGTACGAACCACCCGCACGGTGTCGGAGCCGGTGGCAATGCGGATTTCGTCCACGGCGTTGATGGCCAGCTTCGGCAGGAGTTTGCTGCCCATCCATGCCGCCTTTTTCGGTTGTGGTCCGGAGAGCATCCAGGCCAGGGAGGCGAGAACCGCCCCGGCTGCAACGAGGGTCCCTATCTGTTTATTCTTCATCATGGTTTTCCTATCTTCTACGTTTTGTTGAAGGGTTACGAACGTTTTCGGCGGATTCCATAAAGAATCCCGCCGATACCGACCAGCAGGGGCATCAGGGCGATGTTGATCGTCTTGACTTTGATGCCAAGCGTTTCAATATCGCTGCGCAGGTTCTTGCGCACCTCCTTGAGTTGCTTGTTGATCTCGAACTCACGCTGTTGGAACTTTTCAATCGCGGCGATCTGACTATCGCTCAGGATCGTGCGCTTGTCGTCAGCCTTGCCAGCCTGCAACTGCTCGAGTTGCTGCCGGGCCTCCCGCAGGCTGGCTTCAAGCTTGGCTTCCTCTTCACGCCAGCGGTTGATCGCCTTGGCCTCGATCTTGTCGACGCGGGTGAAGGGGCGGTTGTCTCCGCTGCGGGAGCGGATGCTGATCAAGTCGCTGCCCCCGGACAGGGTATCGATCACATTCGCGAAGAACGACAGGTTGTCGTTCAATGGTCGATTCACGGCACCGAATATCGTCCGCATGGACTCGACACAGATCGGATCGAAAAGGATATCCACATCGGACACGATCACCACGGTACTCTCGCCAGCGGTCAGCGGGGCGGCGTTGGTGGCAGGGGCCTCCTCGCCCTCGGCTGCTGCCGGACGTCCCTCGGGAAAGGCGGTCTGGAACTTGCCCGCCACCTGGATGGCCAGGTGCTGCGGCTCGGGGACGGCGGCAAAACTCTCACGGACGGCACGGCCACCGCCACGCACCACCATGGCTCCGACGCTGCCGCTCTGGGCGGAGGCGGTAATGAGCGGGGTGACTTTGAGCTTGCCGCTCGTCTTGTCCTGCAGGACGCCGGCAAAGGCACCGCGGAGGGTCTGCAGTCCTGCCGTCATGATGTTGTCCTTGCCAAGGTTGGCTTGGCCATAGGTCACCACCACCGGGTTGTTCTCGATCCCTCCCTCGGGCGTCTGCATGGGCGTTGCGGCACTGTAATCGGCCAGCACCTGGGCGGGCGAATAGCCGATGCCCCACGCCTTGAACAGGGTCGATAGGTCAGAGTCGATCGATGGCATCCCGTAGGGCGAGGCGTTGCCGCCTTCCTGATCGGCGACGCTGATCGGGTCGACAAAGATCAGGGCACGCCCACCGCGCAGGATGTGCTGATCGATCGCGAATTGCGCCAGCGGGGAAAGGGCCTTTGGATGCACCACCACCAGCACATCGATATCCTCGTCGATGCCCGCTTCTGGATTGTCCAGTTGACGCACGTCGGCGTCTTTCCTGATTTCCTGGAAGGCGATCCAGGCGGGTGTCGGCGGTTGCATCATCGGCATGCCCGGCATCATCTGCGAGCCACCGCCGCCCAGCACGGGCAGGCTGCTGATCACGCCGATAACTGTCTTTTTCGGATTGGTGACCTGGTTGATCATCCGGCTGATATTGAACTCCAGCATCTGCTGCAGACGCGGATCGAGGGCAGGCATCACCGCCTCTGTACTGCCGGCGACGGCGACCAGACCGAAGTACAAGGGTTGGCCGAGCACCTCGACCGCGGCCCCGGCAATTCCGTATTTGCGGGCCCATTCCTCCTCGTCGGAGTCCGGTTTCGGGTCAACCTTCTCGATGATGATGTTCCCGTTGCCGGCAATGCGGTACTCGGTCAGCAGATCCTCGACCTGCTTGGCGTAGGTACGCAGGCTGGAGGGAACCCTCGCGTTGCTGCTGTTGAAAAACAGCTTCAGCGTGACGGGCTGATCCAGCTTACCGAGCAGGTTGCGTGACCCCTCGGAGAGGGTGTACAGTTTTGCTTCGGTTAAGTCGACCCGTAGGCGCAGGGTCCGGATGATCACGTTGGCGGCACCCAGGACAACAGCCAACGCCAGCAGGGCGATGGCTCCGCGTCCGATGCCTGATAATGTGTTTTTGACTCCATTGCTCATGATATAGCTAATCCTTTCGTTGCTTGGTTCAGATTCAGGCCCCCTTGCGGCTGTCGAGGGCGATGTGCGCGGCCGTCAGCATGAAGACCGTGACACTGACGTAATAAGCGATATCCCCCAGATCCACCACCCCGCGCTTGATGGCGTCGAAGTAGGGCATGAAACTGAGGGACGCGACGGCATTGACCACCACCGCCGGTGCCCAGCGGGAGAAGAATCCGGTAATCGGTTCCCATCCCGCGAGTAGCAGGACGAAACAGCCCGAGAGTGCCAGCACGAAGCTGATCACCTGGTTGCGCGTAATGGCCGAGGTCAGCACGCCCACCGCCACATAGGCACCCGCCAGCAGGACGGCACCCAGGTAGCCGCAGAACACCGTGCCGCCATCCGGACTGCCCAGGTAGATGATGGTTCCCGTCATCGGGATCACCGTCAGCAATACGCACAGGGCGATGAACAGCCAGGCTGCCAGGAACTTGCCGATCAAGGCCTGGGTCAGCGTCAGCGGCATCGTCAGCAGCAGTTCAATCGTGCCGCTGCGGCGCTCTTCGGCCCAGAGTCCCATGGTGGCGGCCGGCACCAGCAGCAGGAAGACCCACGGCATCCAGAAGAAGAACGGCTCCAGGTCAGCCACCCGCCGCCCGTAGAAGTCGCTGACTGCAAACGTCAGGAACCCGGTCAGCAGGAGGAAGACGATCATGAAGACATACGCCACGGGCGACTCGAAGTAGGCCTTGAGCTCGCGGCGGAAGATGGTGCAGGTGGTGTTGATCCCATTACTCATTTAGCGTTCCTCCCCGATGGTCAGTTTGCGAAAGACATCATCCAGCCGCCCGGTGCTGCTCATGGCCTTGAGTTCGGCAGGGGTGCCATTGGCGACCACCTGGCCGCGGGCGATGATCACGGCGCGGGAGCAGACCGCGTCCACTTCCTCCAGGATGTGCGTGGAAACGATGATCACCTTCTCGGCGGACATCGCCTGGATCATCTCCCGGACGACGAACTTCTGGTTCGGATCCAGCCCGTCAGTGGGTTCGTCCATGATCAGCACGGCGGGATCATGCAGGATCGCCTGCGCGAAGCAGGTGCGCTGGCGGTAGCCTTTCGACAGCGTGCTGATCGTCTGGTTGCGAACCCCGTCGAGATGGCATTTGCGCAGCGAGGCATCGACCCGATCCTCCAGTTCGCTGCCCCGGTAGCCACGGATGCTGCCGGTAAAGCGCAGGAAGCCGGTCACACTCATCGAGCTGTAGGCTGGTGCATTCTCGGGCAGGTAGCCGATCTGGCGCTTGACGCCGACCGGATCCTCGGCAACGTTGCATCCGCCGACCCATGCCGTGCCCTCGGTGGGGGGCAGGAAGCCGGTGATCATGCGCATGGTGGTGGTCTTGCCGGCGCCGTTCGGCCCGAGGAATCCCAGGACTTCGCCCTTGGAAACCTCGAACGAGACGCCGCGTACCGCTTCGATCTGACCGAAGCGCTTCTTCAGGTTTTGCACCTTCACGGTGACGGGGTCAGGCATACGTTCTCCTTGGTTCTGGTTCATGTTCAGCATTACAAATCGTGTTCCTTGATCTTGCGCTGGATCGTGCGGCGTGATAGGCCCAGCTCGTCCGCCGTCAGCGTCCGGTTTCCATTATTGCGGGTGAGCGACTGCTGCAGCACAGCCCGCTCGATATCAGCGAGGGTCATGTTGGACGGGGCCTCGAAGTTCGTTTTCTCCGGCTTGGCGGCATTCCGGATGTTCAGCGAGAGACTGCCTGCATCCAGCACGGAGGATTTGTTGATCACGATCGCCGATTCAATCGCATTGCGTAGCTGGCGCACATTTCCGGGCCAGTGAAAGGCTTCCAGAGCGGCATAGAACGAGGGGGCGATGTCATGGATCGTGCGTCCGTGTTCGGCGCAGACCGTGGCGACAAAATGATCGGCCAAGGCCCGGATGTCGCCCTTGCGCTCGCGTAGCGGCGGGATGGTTAGCTCGACCACATTCAAGCGGTACAGCAGATCCTCGCGGAACCGCCCCTCACTGACGCACTGCGCCAGCGGACGGTTCGAGGCGGAAACGACCCGCACGTCAACATGCACCGGGGTATTCCCTCCAGCCCGCATCACTTCACGCGTCTCGAGCACCCGCAGCAGCTTGACCTGTACCTCGGCAGGCGCATCGGCAATCTCATCCAGGAATAGCGTCCCGCCATCAGCCCGCTCAAACGCCCCCCGATGCTGGCGGAACGCTCCGGTGAACGCGCCTTTTTCGTGACCGAAAAGCTCCGAGACCAGCAGTGATTCGGTAAATGCCCCGCAGTTGACCGCGACAAACGGACTATCCGCCCGGGTTCCATCATAATGCAACGCCCGCGCAATCAGCTCCTTGCCCGTGCCGCTTTCGCCATGGATCAGCACCGTGGCGGTGGTATCAGCCAGCGTATGCACCTGCTCCAGCAGTTCGATCATGCGAGGATCCTCGACCGTGATCGTGCCGGACCCGAACTGCTGGCGTGCCGAGGATTCAAAGTTCACCACCCGCTTGCGCAGGCGTGCCGTTTCCGCAGCCCGTTTAAGCTTGGCCTGCAGGTCATCAAGATCAAGGGGCTTGGTGATATAATCGTAGGCACCTGACTTAATGGCGCGGACACTGGAGGAGACCGATCCGTAGGCGGTCATGATGATGACCGGCAACTTGGGGTTGATCTGCAGCAGACGTTCAAGCACATCAATCCCGTCGATATCCGGCAGCACCAGATCCGTCAGCACCAGATCAAAATCCCCGCGACGAAAGGCGACCAGCCCGGCCTCGCCGCCGTCGACCGCCGTCACCGCCATGCCGGCATCCTCTGCCGCCTCGCTTACGGAAGCCCGCCCGTCAGGATCATCCTCGATAATAAGAATACGAATATTTTCCATAGGTTTGCGCATTTGATAGCAACAATCGTGCCAAATTGGCTAATTCGTAAAATTCCGACTAGAAACCGGTGCAACAAGTCCGTTCTGCTGCTGAATAATGTTCGCCGCTTGCCTTAAGGCCGTCTATCCTGCAGTACGGGTGCGACATCTTGTCGCGCCCTGTGACGGGTTGTCGCTAAAACCGTTCCATCTTCCGGCGCTCACAGCAGGCACTTCTCCAGTACATCCTTTTTGCCTGTGTTATGCCTTTTTCGGTGTTGATGCCTTTTTCGGTTGACTCGGAGGCTGCTTTGCTTAGTGTATCGCATTGATCAGTTGAATCACGATTTCTACCGGTTGTGGATTTGCACTGTCGTGAACCTGCGATTCGGTGGCACAAACTAAGGAGACGACGATGGCGACGTTCGGCTATAGCGATACCCCTCTTCTTCCCGGCGGCAAATGGCACGTACACGATGGCAACCGTCCGCAACCGCGCGTCGTCACCCCCGCTCGCGTGCCAGGCGGTGCCCCGAGCGATGCTGTGGTGCTGTTTGGAGGCGGCGATCTTTCAGGCTGGCAATCGGTCAAAGGTGGCGATGCGGACTGGGATATCATTGGCGACACCATGCGCGTTAAACCCGGCGCAGGCGATATCCGCACCAAGGCACGCTTTGGGGACTGTCAGCTCCACGTTGAATTTTCCTGTCCTGCCGAGATCAAGGGCGAGGGCCAGGGCCGCGGCAATAGTGGCGTATTCCTGATGGGCGTGTACGAAGTTCAAGTTCTCGACGGATACGGAAACCCAACCTACGCCGATGGTATTACCGCTAGCCTTTATGGAGAATACCCGCCGCTGGTGAACGCCTGTTCCTGCCCCGGTGACTGGCACACCTACGACATGCTCTGGACCGCGCCACGCTTCGACGGTGTCAACTTGGTGTCGCCTGCCTACCTGACCCTTATCCACAATGGTGTGGTGGTACACAATCACGTGGAGGTTATGAGCCCTACAGGCCATCGTGACGTTTATTCGTACAAAGCTCATGCGCCAGCAGGCCCGTTGAAGTTGCAGGATCACGGAGACCTGGTTAGCTTCCGCAATATCTGGTACCGGCCCATCGGGTGCTACGACGAGGTTTAGGCCACGGTGATGGCGTTGGCCGTATCGCCGTCAGGCGATGCGCACAAGAAGAATGGGTGTATTGGTTTGATTGCGAGTGTTCAATGGTTTCTGTGGGTCCTGCTGGCTGCCGTGGCGGGGCTTGGCCCGTGGCTTTTCGGGGCCTGGGAAATGTGGTGGTTCTGGCCCTTTGCTGGCATGTTGGCGATGGCGGTGGCGGTGGCGGGCCTGCTGGTGCTGTTAGGTGGTGTGCCCTCGTCTGCCATTAACCCATGGCGGGTGAGGGGGCTGTTGGTGTTGCCCTTCCTGGCCTATGCCATCTGGAGTGGCTGGCAAAGTCCGGTGTTCATGGATGCCGAGCGTGCGGTGCTGTTGCATCTCAGCGGGGTGACAGTCGCGGTGCTGGTGGCGATATGCCTGAATCCCATCCAGCAGGCCTGGCTTTTCAAATTCCTGTTCTGCAGTTTGGCCGCGATGGCCGGTTATGGGGTGGTCAACCACCTGGTATGGGAAAGTCGGCTGGTCCTGTGGATGCCGCGGTATGATCAATATGCGGGTCGGGCAACCGGTTGCTATTATTGTCCGGATCACTTTTCCGGTGCCATGGAACTGCTCTTCTGCATAAGTGCAGGCATCCTGCTGGACCGGGCCTCGCGAGGTTGGTTTTGGCGGAGTCTGGCGTCCGTTGCCGGGGTGCTGGCGGTGGTCGGTGTGCTCCTAAGTAAATCACGGGGTGGGGGCGCTACGCTGGTGGTCCTCTGTGGGGTCATCCTGGTGTGGGGTTTTGTCCAGTGGCCGCCGCAGGTGCGTTGGTCGTGGCGATTGGTGATGGTTTCCGGCTCGCTACTGATGCTGGGGGCCGCCCTGATGTGCTACCCGATCTATGGAACGCGTTTTGTTACCTATGGCGGGCTTCACCTGGTGAACTCCACGCAAGCGCAACCGGTGAAGGAGCAGATCATCTACAAGTTGCAGCGGACCTGCCGGGGACGCATGTTTGCGGGGGCCTGGCGTGCCTGGAAGCAGTCCCCATGGCAGGGGATTGGTGCTGGCATGCACCAGCATCTCTGGCCTCAGGTTGCCGCTTCGACGGATGGCGATCGCGACGGCTGCGTCTGGCCAACCCTTGTCAACGACGAGTTTCATTCGTATGAGGTCCATGGCGATTGGTTGCAACTGCTGGAGGAATATGGCGTCATTGGCTTCTCGCTTTTCCTTGCTCCGTTTTTCGGTTTGGTGGCATGGCTGCGGCAGCGCCTTCGCCAGGAATCGGAGGCATGGCAGTGGGATGCCACGCGGGGTCGTTTCCCTTTCTCTTTTTCGGCATGGTTGGCGTTGGCGGCGATGACGTTTCATTCACTGGGGGATTTCAACCTGCAAATGCCGGGAACCACATGGATCCTGGCCGCGCTGCTGGGATGCGGGGTGGTTGCTGGTCGCGAACAGCGAGTATAGCGTTTTATCATTTTTATCATTTACGGATCCGATACGTGCTGGTATAAACGGACCTCATTGTTTTAAGTTCGTCGGTGTTTGGTTAGGCGGCGCTGCCGCAACGGTGTTTAACAAGGTAGAATGGAGGCTCTGATGAAGTCGTTTTTCCCCAAGATTGGTAATATTGCATATGAAGGGCGGAAATCCAAGAATCCGCTGGCGTTCAAGGTTTATAACCCGGAAGAAAAGGTTGCTGGCAAGACCATGCGCGAGCATCTCCGGTTTTCTGTGGCTTACTGGCATACGATGAAGGGGACGGGGTCGGATCCGTTTGGTGGTGCCACGTTGCTGCGTCCCTGGAATAGCGCCAGCGATCCCGTCGAGGCTGCCGAAGACACGATGCGGGCAGCCTTTGAATTTTGCACCAAATTGGGCGTGGATTATTACGCCTTTCATGACCGTGATATCTGTCCCGAGGGCAGCACGTTGTCGGAATCGAATGCCTGGCTGGATCGGGTGGTCGCCTTGGCCAAGACGCTGCAGGGCGACACCGGGCTGAAATTGCTTTGGAATACCTCCAATATGTTCAGTCACCGCCGGTTCGCGAATGGTTCTGCAACGAATCCCGATGCCGCCGTGTTTGCCTATGGTGCGGCACAGGTCAAGAAGATGTTGGAAGTGGGCCTTGAGCTGGGCGCGACCAATTACGTCTTCTGGGGCGGGCGCGAAGGCTATTCGACCTTGTTGAATACCGACCTGAAACGGGAGCTCGACCACCTCGCTCGCTTCCTGCAAATGGCGGTGGACTATGCGAAGAAAATCGGTTTCACGGCCCAGTTCCTGATCGAGCCCAAACCGAAGGAACCCACGCGTCACCAGTACGATTTCGACTCCGCCACCGTGATCTGCTTCCTCAAGGCTTACGGGCTGCAGGATAGCTTCAAGCTGAACATCGAGAACAACCACGCCACGCTGGCCGCCCACAGCTTCCATCACGACCTGAAGGTCGCGGCGATCAACGGCATGCTCGGCAGTGTGGATGCCAACCAGGGCGATCTGCTGCTCGGCTGGGACACCGACCAG
>DIZZ01000045.1:0-9136 GCA_002428045.1 Verrucomicrobia bacterium UBA6015 | reverse complement strand
AACAGGGCGGCATTGCCCCGGGCGGACTGAACTTCGATGCGAAAGTCCGTCGCGAGTCGACCGATCTGGAGGACTTGTTCATTGCCCATATCGGAGCCATGGACACGTTTGCGCATGGACTCAAAGTGGCAGCCAAGTTGGTCAAGGATGGCGTCATCAGCGAGAACCTGAAAACGCGCTACGCCTCTTATGAAAAGGGGATCGGGGCGCAGATCGAGAAGGGTACGGCCACGCTGGAGAGTCTCGAAGCGTATACCCTGGCAAACGGGGAGCCGAAAGCCAAGAGCGGCAAGCAGGAGTTGCTTGAGAATATCCTCAATCAGTATATCCTCGAAACGCGCTAGTCGGAATGGAATCATGCCCCGCGCGGCGTCCAGCCGCCGGGGCTTTTTTTTGCTCTGATCGCGAATACCGGCGGTGAGGTTTGCGATGGCTCAATTCTTCAGTCTTTGGCTCAAACTCTTTTTTGTCTTTACGCCCTTCTTTGCGCTGACGATGTTTATCAGCCTCACGGAAATGGATGATATCCCCCACCGTCGCCAGGTGGCTCTGAACACCACAGGGGCAGTTGGCGGGGTTTGCCTGCTGTTGTTCTTTCTCGGTCCCCAGGTATTCTGGCTGTTCGGGATCACGCTGGATTCGTTCAGGATCGGCGGTGGTATCCTGCTGATGCTTTCTGCGATCAGCCTGGTTCATGGGCGCCCCGGTTCGTCTGCTTCGGCAGGTGTACAGGATGTGGCCGTGGTTCCGTTGGCAGTGCCGATCATTGTGGGTCCGGCGACGGCAGCGACCCTGATGGTGCTGGGTGCCGAACTGACAACCGTTTCTGACCGGATCATCGGCTGTTTGTCGCTGATCTTAGCGGTTCTTTGCATGGGTGCCGTGCTGCTTTCAGCAACGCCAATCTACCGGCGGATCGGCGTACGTGGGCTGGCAATGCTAAGCAAGATCACCGGGCTGATCCTGTCAGCCCTCTCTGCGCAAATGGTCATGACCGGGATCCGCGGGTTCCTCGCGGGTCGGTGATGACCCCCGTCAGTGCCGTGGCTGCCGCCGTCGCCGGGCTCATTAGGTGTACCATGCCGCCTTTGCCCATGCGCCCGTTGAAGTTGCGGTTGGTCGTGCTGGCACAGACCTCGCCCGGAGCCAGGACGCCATTACTCATGCCCAGGCAGGCCCCGCAGGTGGGATTGGTCACGCAGAAGCCCGATGCCATGAAGATGTCCAGCAGACCTTCCTGTCCAGCCGCCCGCATGATGTCCGGCGTGGCCGGGCTGATGATCCCGCGCACCCGCTCGGAAATGCGTCGATTCTTGAGGATGGCCGCCGCCGTGCGCAGATCCTCTAGCCGACCGTTGGTGCAACTGCCGATATATACCTGATCAACCGGAGTACCCGCCACGTCGGTCACATCGACCACCTGATCGGGCTTGAACCCGACGGTAACCTGGGGCACGAGGGCGGAGGCATTGATGACGATCTCCTTCTCGTAGGGCGCATCGGGGTCGCTGCACCATTGGGAGAAATCCTTCAAGGCAGCGGCCTTGGTCCGGTAGTCGTCCTTGATGAATGGCCATAGGTATTCTACCGTGGTCATGTCCGGCATGCAGATGCCGCTGGTTCCACCCGCCTCGATGGCCATGTTACAGACCGTCATGCGGGCGTCCATGCTCATGGCTTCAATGACCGGTCCGTGGAACTCGATGACCCGGTCGGTGGCCCCGTTGACGGTCAGTTCCTTGATGATGCGGAGGATGACATCTTTGGCATAGACGTGCTTACGTAGCTTGCCTTTGACCGTCACCTTGATCGTCCCGGGATCCTGGAACGAGCAGATCCCCTTGAGGATGCCGACTTCGAGGTCGGTCGTACCCACCCCGGCGGCAAACGCACCAAAGGCACCGTGGGTGCAGGTGTGGGAGTCGCCCATGATGACGGTGAAGCCGGGGCGGATAAGCCCCTTCTCGGGGAAGATCGCATGGCATACCCCGTTGCGACCGATGTCAAACCAATGCGGGAGTTTGTGGCGGCGTGCCCAGTCGCGCAATACGCGGGCCTGCTCGGCGCTCTTGGTATCCTTGGCCGGGGTGACATGATCCACGACGGCGAGGATCTTTTCCTTGTCGAAGACGCTATCCATGCCCCTGGCGATCAAGTCGGTGATGGCCATGGGTGTGGTGATTTCGTGGCACATCACGCGATCAAGGCGCAGTACGTTCATGCCCTCGCAAGGGGTATCCACGCGGTGTGATTCAAAAATTTTCTGTGCAAGTGTCCTGCCCATGGCGATGTCCTTCCTGAGTACTTATCCTGAATGTGTCCACATTAGAGTGTGCTGCCCGTTTGCCGTCAAGGCAAAACCAGCAGTATCGATAATATTCGCCAGGCTTCTCACTCCTGTGCATGTTGGCAAAGGGTGATGCTGACCGGGAAATGATCAGAGTAGCCGTACTGGAAAAAATACTTGCTGTGGGCTTTGTCATATTGCAGTCGGAACGCCTTCGGATGCCCATCACGGGTCAGCAGGTCGGGGTGTCGGTGCACGCCGTAGGCTTCCATCCGCCACCCGGAACCGCTGGCATTCGGACGCATCGCGGGGCTGGCGTGCATGCTGTCGAACCGATTCCAGTGTTGTTCCTTGGCATAGTAGAACGTACCGCGCTCGTCGGGCGGAAGGGTGGCGTGCAGGTTCCAGAGCAGTCCGCCGTCATCGGGTGCATTCGGTGTGCTGCCGAGTCCCGCCGTCAAGGTGTCCTCGTCATGATCGTCATTAAAGTCGCCCATGACCAGCACTGCCTGCGATGGATCCGCACCCAGTCGGCGCTCGACGCGTTGGCGGATCGCGCTGGCGATGATCTGCCGCTGTGGATCCGTTTCCTCTTTGCCGCCCCAGCGCGATTTACTGTGGACCACGAACAGGGTCAGCGTATGGCCGTGCGGTTGGAAGCATGCTTCAAGGACGTCGCGCTGTCCGGGGATGGGGGTGATCCAGGTTGTCTCAACAGGCGGGTAGGCGGAGAGCAGGGCGACATCCACGCCGCGGTGGTCTGTACTTTCGCGGTGGATGAGGTGGGGGTAATCACGTTTGAAATCGATCCGCAGCAGTTCGCGTAAATCGTCCAGAACTCGCCGGTTTTCGATTTCCTGCAGGGCCACCACATCGGATCCCGTTCTGGCAATGACGGTGGCCAGATGAACAAGTTTTGTACGGTAGCGGGCCTCATCCCAGCGACGCCAGCTTGAGGGGGTGAACTCGTCGTCGCCGGGATTGGCGGGGTCATCCTCCCAGTCAAACAGGTTTTCCACATTCCAGGTCGTCACTTTGAGGGGTGCCACCGAGACGTTCCGCAGGCCCGGCCATCCCTGCTCGGCGATAAGGAGGGCGAGCATCGCCGTGGCGAGCCATGTGGCTGCCTGACGGATTCGGTAGGGTCTCTTCTGGTTGGGATGGTTCACCCCCCTATTTTGACGCAACCCGCGTTTGAAACAAGCCATTTCTGCCTAAATTCATATAAGCAGAGGCACTTGCAGAACCCCTCGCTGTGCCCGGCTTCAAGCGGGCACAGCGAGGGGTCTTGCAAGAGCCTCCTAGTATCTACTCAACAGACATCTCCGCTGAGGATCCGTGTGGTCTGTCCATCGGCGGCGTCCAGCAGCAGGGCGCCATCGTTGGCAATGCCGGTTACCGTTCCCTGGATCGTTTCCGATAGTTGTTGAACGGTCACATGGCGGCCTGCCATGCGGGCGTAACGCATCCATTGTTCACGTAGCGACGCATGGCCGCCATCCATCAGTTTCTGCAGCCAATCCTCCATTCGCGTCAACCAGTGCGCCAGCAGCACATGGCGCGATAGCGGATGTCCCGCTTCGACCGCCAGCGAGGTGGCCGGATACAGCGGGCGCACCGGCAGTGCCTCCGTCGGTGTATTGACGTTGATCCCGATGCCGATCAGTACGAAATCGACCGTCGAGCCCGCGTAGGCTGCTTCAGAAAGGATACCCGCCACCTTTCGTTGCTGGATGAGTATGTCGTTGGGCCATTTGATCGATGGCGAAAGTCCGGGGCAGGTGAGGTCGATCGCCTCAACGGCGGCTACCGCCGCCAGCAGCGTGAGCAGCGGAATATCTTCCACGGCCAAGCCTGCGGGGCGCAGCAGCAACGTGGCATAGATACCTTGCCCCGTCGGAGAGATCCAGTCACGTCCTTGTCGTCCTTTGCCTTGCGTCTGGGTCTCGGCCACCACTAGGGTCCCGTGTGGTGCGCCATTTTCCCCGAGTCGGTGGGCATCGGCGTTGGTGGACCCCGTGAGTGGCAGAAGCTGGTATAGTGACTTTCCGAGCATTGTCGTTGCGGCCAGCGGCAGGACCGTTTCAGCGGTCAGCGGATCAGGTGGATTGGTTTTCTGTACTGGCATTGATAACGTCATCGGTCTATCCCTCGGAATTGATAAATTCAAACGGACTGATTTTGCTTTTTCAGTATGTCCAACGTCAGCGCGGCGGCGTTGCGTTGCAGGCGGTTCAGGCCGCTGCGCATGACGGCGGTTCCCGTGAACCGGGAGGCGAAGGTTTCAGGCGTCAATTGCAGCAATTCTTCGGCGTTGGGCGGTTCTGATGTGGCGCACAGCTCCTGCATGACGGGGGCTGTGGCCCGGTCGTTCCATGGGCAGACTGCTGTGCAAATGTCGCATCCGAACAAGGCTTTGCCCAGGTGTTGTTGCTGTGCGTCGGTAAAGTCGCCCCGATGCTCGATGCTTAGGTAAGAGGCGCAGCGCCGGGCGTCGATCAGTCGATCGGCCTCGATGGCACGGCTGGGGCAGTGATCAACGCAGCGGTGGCAACCGCCGCATTGGTTCTGCATCGGGGGGGATGGGGCGAAGGGAATATCCACCAGCAGGAACCCGAGGACACTACAGGCTCCGACCAGCGGGGAGATGATCTGTCCTTGCCGTCCTTGCCAGCCGATGCCCGCGCGCAGTGCCCATTCGCGTTCGGGCAGCGGGGCGGAATCCACGCAGATGCGTAGGGTTCTGACCGGGGTATGGGCCTTGATGAAATCGGCCAAAAGACGCAGTTTGCGGCGCAGGACGTCGTGATAATCAGCCGTTCTTGCGGTCATGCAGAAGCCTCCAGCTTGCGGGGCCGGATTGACGGGATAGCGTGCGACCATGGCTACGATTGACACGACCGACGGACTGACGAATGACGGGTGCCGCCGCAGCGGGGCATGCCGATGCAGGTAATCCATGCTCCCCGCCGCCCCCTTGGCGATCCAGTCGTTGAAAATATCAGTTCCGCTGGCATCGCCAGCGGCGGCGAACCCGGCGGTGGCGAATCCCAGGCGACGGGCTTCGGCAATGATGGCGTCTTCAACCCTTGATGCGGACATACAAATCCATGATCTTTTCAACGACCGCCTCACAGGGCAGGTGGTCGGTATCAATCCGGTGTGGAATGGCATTATAGAGCGCCAGGCGCGAGGTCAGCAGCGTACGGATCCGTTCCGCCTTGTCGCCGTCGTTAAGCAATGGTCTTCCCGCGTCATGGCGCAAACGGTCCAGGATGACATCGGCAGAGGCGGTGAGCGCCACCATCAGCCCACAGGATCCCAGATCACGGACGTTATCGGGATTCAGCACCACGCCGCCCCCCGTGGCGATCACCAGTCCGCGCAGGGCCGACAAATCCATGGCGACCTGCCTCTCCATGGCTCTAAAGGCGGGCTCCCCGTCCTGGGCGAATATCTCGGGAATGGACTTGCCTGCCCGCTGCACGATGCAGTCATCCATGTCGGTGAACGTCATGGACAGGCGGGTTGACAGCAGTCTGCCAACCGTGGTCTTACCGGTTCCCATGAACCCGATGAGTACAATGTTCGGATGTGTATGCATAAGCTTACCCCTTGAAAGCGATCTCGATGACATCGTCAAATGTGCGTACAAAATAAGGTTTGAGCCCGCGCTTGATGTGATCCGGCAATTCGTCAAAATCCTTGCGGTTAGCCTCCGGGAAGATGATCAGCTTGATGTCGGCGCGCTTGGCTGCAATGGTCTTTTCCTTGACCCCGCCGATGGGCATGACCCGTCCGGTCAACGTCAGTTCACCGGTCATCGCCAGGTGCGACCGTACGGGCTTGTCATGGATCAGCGAATAGATTGCGGTGGCCATCGTGATTCCAGCCGACGGTCCATCTTTCGGTGTTGCCCCGGCTGGCACATGCAGATGAATGATGTGCGATTCAAAAAGCTGGTGCATGGGTTCGTTCTCGTTCATGGTGGCTCGCAGGTAGGCATAGGCGATTTCCGTGGACTCCACCATGACATCGCCAAGCTGGCCGGTTTGCTTGAACCCGCTCTTGCCTGTCTTGATCTTGATGGCCTCGATAAACAGCGTATCCCCTCCCATGCTGGTCCATGCCAGCCCGGTGACGATCCCGGCGCGGGGCTTGTCGAAGATGTTCTCGTCGAGGAACTGGCGCTGGCCGAGATAGCGGACCACGTCCTTGGCGTCCACCTTGATTTTCTTCGCCTTATCCTTGACGATCTCCCGGGACAGCTTGCGCATGATTTTCTTGATATGGTTCTCAAGGCCGCGAACGCCAGGCTCTCGGGCGTAGCCATCAATCATTTCCCGCAATGCCTTGCCGCTCAGCGTCACCTGCTTACGCGTTAGTCCGTGCGCTTCCAATTGTTTTGGAATCAGGTATTGCCGGGCAATCTCGAGTTTCTCCTCGAGGATATAGCCCGCCAGCTTGATGACCTCCATGCGGTCAAGCAACGGGCGAGGGATGGTGTCGAGCTGGTTGGCCGTACAGATGAAAAACACGTTCGAGAGGTCGAAGCGGACGTCGAGGTAATGATCCAGGAACTCGCGATTCTGCTCGGGATCGAGGACTTCCAGCAGGGCGGAGGCCGGGTCGCCATGAAAGCTGGCACCGATCTTGTCGACCTCATCCAGCATGATGACCGGATTGGCGCTTTTGCAGGTTTTGATCGCCTGGATGAATTTGCCCGGCATCGCACCGATGTACGTGCGGCGATGGCCCTTGATCTCGGCCTCGTCGCGCATCCCGCCAAGGGAAAAACGGTAGAATTCGCGTTTGATGCTGCGGGCGATGGATCGTCCGATGGAGGTTTTCCCTACGCCGGGGGGGCCGACAAAGCAGAGGATGGAGCCCGAGACACTGCCCTTGAGAATGCCGACCGCCAGGAACTCCAGGATACGCTCCTTGACATCGTTAAGCCCGAAATGATCATCGTTCAGGATGCTCTCGGCCTTGGCGATATCGTAGCGGTCGGAGGTAGAGATTCCCCAGGGCAGGGAGGTCAGCCATTCAAGATAGTTGCGCGTGACCGTGAATTCCGGCGAGGCGGGCTCGATTAGTTTAAGCTTCTCCAGTTCTTCGTTGATTCTTTCGGCTGCCTCGGCAGGCAGTTTCAATTCCGCGATGCGTTTCTGGAACCGTTCGACTTCCGTTTCCTTGCCTTCCTTCTCGATCCCTAGTTCCTTCTTGATCGCCTTGAGCTGCTCGCGAAGGAAGAACTCCCGCTGGGTCCGGTTCATCTTCTTCTCGATATCACTGGAGATGCGTGCCTGGACCTGGGTTATGTCGAGTTCATGCTTCAGCAGCACCAGCACCTTCTGCAGGCGTTCGCGGATACGGACCGTCTCCAGGATCTCCTGCAGTTGTACGGGGGTGGAGGTTGTCAGTGCCGCCGCGAAATCGCAAAGCCGTCCGGGATCCTGCAAATTGGAATGGACCATGAAAATGCTGAGCTCCTCCTTGTAGAGGGGGTTCAGTTGGATCAGCTCCTTGATGCAGCGCACCACCGAGAGTGAGTATGCCTTGAGATCCTGGTGATCGGTCATCTCCGTCTCGGTCAGATATTCCACGCGAGCAACGATATGGGGTTTGGTCTGCGTTAGTTCGGTAATGCGGAACCGCTGCAGGACCGTCAGGATGACCTGCACCTCGTTTCCTGAATCGGATTTCGCCATGCGCATGATTTCCGCCACGGTGCCCACCTCGTAAAGCGCAGGCGGTTCCCCATCCGGCGATGGGTTCGTCGGTGATGGCTCCTGCGGTTTCTGCAGGACAAGCCCGACGTAGCGGGCCTTCGAGTCGACACGGTCAATCAGCATGCGGGCAATGTCAGGGGCATCGACCATCATTGGAATCGTCATTTTCGGGAAGACCGGGCGATCATGCAGGGGAATGATAGGCAGGGCGGCAGGCATCAGGTCGCGCGCCAGGACGATCGTCTTCTCCGCGCCGTCGGGGTGCATCACGGCATCGGGTGCCGATTCCTCCGCCCTGGATTCGCCCTTCTTATCCTCTGTTTTTTTTCCTGCCATCCCGCTGCTCCCTTGTGCAATATCCGTGATTACCGATGCGCTCATACTTAAACGGCATGAATCTACGATGGAATCGGCAAATAATCAATCCGCAATGCATCGCCCCGGGGCGCTTTTCACTTCTGTAGGGTTTTCTCTCCCAACCGTAATCGTAATAAAATACCCCCTACGGAGCGGACTTGCGCCCACATGCGCGTTTGAGGTGATTTTGTGGTGTAAAATCGTTGGATAATATGTTTCAATCCAATGAAGTAGTAGAAATGAAAGGTTCATTCGCATTATGTAGGGCGACAAATATGTCTGGATTTCGATACGATGTTTTCTTTTATGAGGCGTTCGAGGAGGAGGCGGCGGCGCTTAAGCGGTATCTACCTGGCGATTTTAATGCCGGGTTCAGTGCTGGTGCCATTCAGGAGTGCGGCCATGGAGAGCCTCCCGCTCCGGTGGTCAGCATACGTACGCAGTCGCTGATACCGGACGCCTGGAGCGGGGCGCTGCAGTCGATCATCAGTCGCAGTACCGGCTTTGATCATCTGGTGGATTACCGTGTGCGATCCGGAACGTCCGCGCAGCTTGGCTACCTGCCGCTTTACTGCGCCAGGGGAGTGGCCGAGCAGGCCCTTTTGCTATGGATGGCGCTGTTGCGCAAGCTGCCGCAGCAACTGTCACAGTTTGATTCCTTCAACCGCGACAACATCACTGGGCGCGAAACCTTTGAAAAAACGCTACTTGTCGTCGGCGCAGGGCATATCGGTGGAGAGGTCATCCGGATTGCGCAGGG
>DIZZ01000076.1 GCA_002428045.1 Verrucomicrobia bacterium UBA6015 | reverse complement strand
AAATCTCGATTTCCTCCCATCAGGCGGCGCAAACACCGTCACGCGCTCAGAATCCACCATTTTTACTTACAGAACCCCTCACGGTGCCCGGCTTCAAGCGGGCACCGAGAGGGGTTCTGCAAGAGCCTCTCAGGTTGGCAAGGATGGCGATGCCTGACCCAATCGAACCACCTGGACTGTGATATGAGTGATACGTCGGATCATTGTTCTGAACAACATGCATAACCTTATCCGCCACCATGCTGAAGTCTTCAAGTGGCATCCCTTCCAGCATGTGCATACCGTCGGCTCGCGCATGTTGGCGTTTATGGTCGGCTAGCTTGAGCGCGGCCTTGTAGAAGAGCGCCTTGTCCGTCACCAGCCCCGCCTTGAAAGGGTCCCCGCAGAGCGCATTAATACTCTTGCCTATCGACTGATCCACATCCCTAAAGCGGTCGCCTGGCTCCTCGTCAACAATCAGGGCAAGCATATCGTTGTAGTAGGGATAAGCCCGTTCACCCAGCCAGGCAAGAGACCCCGCAGCTGCGGCACGCACCTCTGGATGCTCCTTCTTATTGCGCAGGATGCTGCCAAGTAGCTCCATCTGCGACAGCGCCTGATTTGTTGGGCACTTCCATCCGAAATATTCGATCGCACTCTCCTTCTCGATCTTTGTTCCTTCCTTTAGCAATCGTGTCAGCCAGGGCATCACATCACCGTCCTTATCACGTAGCGCCCATACCGCCGCGCGGGTCACTTGCGGAAACGGGTTCCCGAATAACGCAAGCAGCTCATCCGCGCTCTTGCTCTTGTAGTCGGTGTTGCTTCGCTCAACCACCTCCGTCGCCTCTTTTCCTTTGACCCAAAGGGTCTCATTCGCATTTTTGCCCGTGATCATGAGCACCTTTCGGGGCAGGCAGTAGGTCAGAAGCGCAACCCCAGCCTGATCCCCCTCCCTCGAATTACCGCCAAAACGGGAGAAGCCTCCGTTCCACGAGCGATACATCGTCTGAAACCAACGCGACCTCTGGAAAAACTGCCGCGTCACCTCCGGACCCGACACGTTAGCGCCGAGCGGCGTCCAGAGCGGATTAAAGAAGGTGCTGGCATGGCCATTTTCAAGGCCGTCGTACGAAGTCGCCGCGAGCTGGGAGAAAAATCTTGCGCCTTCCTGATTGCCCTTGAGCACCATGCAAAGCGCGGCAGATCCGCTGGTCCCGTTGTTGTTGTAGATCCCTGAATTCGGCCCATGCACACCATAGGGGAACCCACCTTTGCCAATATAGGTTGCATAGTACGCGTAGGTCGTCTCAATGCCCTTTGCGAGGATCGGATCATCAATGCCGCACTTCTGTGCCAGCAGCATGCCCATGAAGCAGCTCAAGCTGGTTTGGTTCATCTGGGCATACCCAGGCAGCCGTCCATTCCGCTTCGGCGTGGCCATACGATGCCCGTACAGGCCACCTGAGTCCTGTCCGCGCGCAAGCCCCAGAGCATAAATCTTGATCGCTGGAAGGACCGATGCGTCCTTGGTGAGCAGGTAATACTCCGAGAGTGTGATCAGGTGGTACCCCCAATACCAGCCGACATAGCCCATATCGTCATCACCTTTCAAAAGCATCTCAATCTTCTCGGCATCCGGCTTAATCCAGTCAGCATTCTGGATAACCTTCGCCACCGCAGCAATATATTTGGGTTCACCCGTGGCCATCAGGCCCAGCAGTTCTGCATGGGTGGCACCTGTGTCCAGTTTGCCTGCCTTCAGCAGGGTCTCTGCAGCCCGCGCAATGATCGCCTCACTCTTGGGACACGTATAGGGCGCTGTGGTGCTGTAACTGCCCAGAACGGCCAACTGCAGATCAACCTTCTTATTCCCCTTGAGCATCAGCGTCAGCTTGCCCCCCGCTTGCTCAGTTTCAGCCTGGTCAATGGCCACAGCCAGTTCCCGGCGAAGATCGATCTTGAAAAGCGTCTCGCCCGCACCGACGAGTTCGTCGCCGACTTTGATTTTCCCCTCCGCAGGAGAACCCTTGTCAACCGTCGTGATCGTGGCCGCGTTCCGGGACAACGTTCCGCACATACCCGTCGGACCGAGCTGAAAGGTCTCCGGACCTCCCGCATACGCCACTCCGACAACGAAGCCCACGGTAAGCATCAAGACAATACGCTTCTGAACTCCACTCATTTTTATATTCCCTCCTAGGATCGACATCTTACGGGATCGGACCTAATAATAGCATTGCATTCTATGCGGCATCTAGTGTATTTAATGCCGAAGACCTCCGAGCAAGTCGTGCGTGGCAAAGACGAAAGGCCTATCGGGCGGCAGACGGCGTCTTGCCGGTTATGCGTTTGTAAACCGTCGCAAAATACTGACTGGAACCGAAACCAAGAGCAGTGGCGACAGAGTCCCGTGCAAGCATGGTTCCCGCACCGGCCCCAAGCCACTTTGCAGCGGCAGGATCACCCAATAAAGCTCAACCAGCGAAAGGCGCCCATTACATGCACCATGCCGTTCCCAGGGCCAGGAAAAGGAGACATGCCCCGGCGGGACATGCACAGTCTTGCCCTCGTAGTCCCAGGTGACATACCCGTTCTCCACATAGACCAGTTCCAGTCCCGCATTACGGTGTGCCGGCAGAAGACGCTCACGCCGTGCCGCATTCATGTGTCCATATTCGACAGGAATCTGCATGTTCGTTTTTTACCAACGGTAAAAGATGATTGCAATTATATTTGAACATATGACGAAAATGAGTTCATTCTGTTGCCATGGTCGAAACCTAACAAAGGAGTTCATGATGAAGACGGTTGCGATTATCGGCTGCGGAAAGCGGGGCACGGACAAGGAGGGGTGGGCAATCGGACATGCCCATGCACAAGGCTATTTGAAGAGCGGGCATGATGTCCGCATACTGGGTGTTGACGTGTCACCCGAAAACCTGAACGTGTTCGGCGAGGCATTCAATCTGTCGACGAGCCAGTTGTTCTCATCAGCCGAGGCGCTATATGCCGCCTGTACGCCCGATATTGTCAGTATCTGCACCTGGCCTGCCTTGCACCACCCCATGATGCTGGAGGCAATCCAAAAGGGCGTTAAAGGGATCGCCTGCGAGAAGCCCTTTGCCACGGATACCGCTCAAATCCGGGAAATCGAAGCCAAGGCAGCCAAGGCAGGCACCCGGATTGTGGTTGCCCATCAGCGGCGCTGCGACGCCTATGCCGATGCTTTCAGGCAAGTCATCAGCGAGGGCACTCTCGGCGACAACCTGCAGGTCATTGCCCATGTTGGAGATGACTGGGACATCCTGTCCTGGACAACCCACTGGTTCGATATGGCCAACTATCTTTTTGAAGCCCCGCCCGCCTGGGTGCTGGCAGGCATGCAAATCGGCGAGAATCACCGCTACAAGCACGCCGTAGAGGATGCATCGGTCGTGTATGCCGATTATGGAAAGCGTGGTTCCGGACTGTTCCTCACAGGCCCCGGCAAGGGTTGCAGCTTCCGGCTGCACGGGGACAAGGGCGTCGCTCGCATCGGAAAAACCGGGATTGACTGTGCAACATTCGAGGGTTTCCGCCATGTTCCATTTCCGGCGAAGTCACGGGTAGGGTTCGCTGGCATGCTCGACCAGCTCATTACCTGGATGGACGGAGGCCCGGAGGCCCGCTGCTCCATCGGGCGCAGCGCCGTAGCAACCGAGATGGCCTTTGCCGCTCAGGAATCAGCACGAACCGGACAGAAGATCGAGCTTCCACTCACCCGCGCCCTCTTCGCCCCGTTAGAGGTCGTGCAGCATCCCGTGCACACAGGCTGGCATTCCGCCTGGCTGCCGCAGGACGAGGTGTTTGTTGCACTCAAGGAATCCGCCCCCGTGGAGATCGGACTAACCGCCACGATTTCGAGTGGAATATTCCCAGCGGCATGGAGGCTGAAAGAGAAGCCCCACATCGGGGCATGGATGCCTGGGCACCGGCGCGACGCCTGGAACGTTCCTGCCATGCGCGATGGTATCGCACGCACCCTGCTCAGCCTATTGTGAGGTCAATCTCTTCTACATAAAACCTGTTGCTTGCCCATTTCGGTGGGCGATCCCCGAAAAAGATCTTACCCCCTTTTTTTCGAACGGCCCCACCGCCCGACTCCTTAGCAAAGCTTAGGCAACTCGGGTTAAGACCGACTCTTTTGACGATATTAAAAGAGACATTCCGCCTGCTATTGCGGCACAATCAGACGATTACAACCCCACAAATCAAATTGTCGATGTAAGGAGTTCTGATCCTGCGTCTGGCCGGTATCGCCAGCCGCATCCGCCTCTACGCCGTCCTCGGCGGCGGCGCAATGGACGGCGAACCCGGCATCAGGACAGGCTATGAAGATATGTGATTTTACTTGAACAGGGCATCGATACCCATCGCCTGCTTGCGGGCGAATTTGGGAACGAGGCGTTGACGCCAGCGCCCGAGCAGCGGGTACACCAGTGAGAGCAGCCGCAGGGTGATGATGCTGTCGAGCAGGCGGTAGCCGCGTTGCTCGCGCAGCAGCAGGCGCCGGATCCACGCGAAACGCACCAGATGCCTACGCGGCGGGGCGAAAGTGAACTTGACCGCGTAGCGCGGCTTCCACGCCTGGCGGTAGGCCTCGCGCCGGGCTTGCAGTTCCTCGATCAGGGCGGGTTCGTCAGAAGGGTCTGCAAAGAGGTAGGTCCGCAGCAGCGCCAGGATCGTGAAGGTGTCGTACTGGAAGTCCAGCCCCTGGTCGGGAATGCCGGCGGCACGGGCCAGGCGGCGCATGGTGTCGAGCTTGCGCAGGGCCGTCTGGGCCTCGTTGAGGCAGAGTACATGATTCTCGACCATGTTGCGAAAGACGCGCCGCACGGTCGGCGACATCGTCAGGCGATCCCAGAAAGGAAAAATCAGCGGCGGCACGCGCAGGCGCCGGAAGAAGAGCTTGCGCGCGGCGAACTCGCGGACGTAAAGCAGCTCGCGGATGACGTCATCTGCCAGCGTCAGGAACGCGATCATGCTTTCGGGTTCGACAGCCGACAGGCGCGTCTCGCAGAATCGGCGGATGGCGGTCTCGCAATCCTCTCCCCGGCAAAGCCCTGCCGTGACGAAGTTGTTGAGCTCCACCCAAATGGATGAGTTATCCACCCAGGTTAGCCGCCTGAACTTGCCCCAGCCGCCGGTCTGGCACCAGACCGAGGCCCCGGCCAGACCCGGTAGGTCGCCGATCTGCTGTAGAACCCGCTCATATTCCCAGCCGACAAACGCGGGATATTCGCAGAACCCCTCGTATTCCCGGCGGGTCTGGAATTCGACAAGCGTGCGCAACCCCTGTGCACGGAAGAAGTGCTCGTTGACCGGGAGGTAGCGGAAGAAATCGCTCTCGCCGTATTTCATCGAGATGATGAGTCGGTCGGTTTGAATCCCGCGAAAGACGCGGGCGAAGGTGTGCCGGTGCCAGATCAGGTCACCAATGGCATAGGCCCCGACAGTCCAGGTGCGGAAGAACAGGGTGCGGTTGTGTTTCTCGAACACCGGCAGCAACTCGCGCAGGAAACGGTTGGCCTGGGTCGGGGTACGGATCAGCAGCCGACTCAGGAAATCACCCTTGGTGCCGATCGCATCGCTCTCGCCGATACGGAAAATGACGCCCGCCACGTCAGGCACCGCCTCGAAAAGGGCGTCCAGCCGCATCGCCAGCCAGCGGATGAGGAACGCCAGCTTCTCGCCGGTGGCGATGGACAAGGCCGGGTGCAGACTGAAGACATCACTGGTGATCAGCACGCGCAGTCCGGCGGCAGTGGCAATCGCGAACAGTTCGCGGTAGCGTTGGCCGTAGGCCTCAAGTTTGGCTCGGGTGTCAGCAGGGTACCCATCCCAGTCGATCAGGTGCACCAGGTCATCGAGTGTCACGGCGTTGTAGCCATCCGCCACGGCGTTGCGCGTATACAGGGTAAAATCCTCGCGCAACTGTCGTGCGGCAGGGCTGGCGGCATCCAGCATGCCCGACTTCTCGACATGGGAGAACGGAATCTTCGACCAGTTGATCCGCTTCTTGCGGTAATCCCTGAAGAACGGGGCGATCCCGTCAATGATCAGCCAGTCCAGTGTCTTCATATTCGATCAGACTTCACGTTGAAGGCGACCACCGACCCCGTCACCGAGCTACAACCAGTGTACACGAAAGCAAAGATAAACAGCCCCTGCAAGAGGAGCAGCACGGGCAGCGACAGGAGCGCATGCAGGCCATCCGTAAGCGACGGCGGATCCACCGGGATAACCGGAAGCAGCAGGGGCAGCATCGCCATATAGAGGAGGCTGATCACACTCATGCGCTGGTAGGCCGAAAACGTGGCGTTGCCCCGGTAGTCCGCCCGCAGGAATTCGGAGCCAATCCGCCAGAGTTGGGTCACCGCCAGCGGCACCACGCAGGCAAGATAATAGCGGCCTGACAGGAAGAGTCCCGTCCCGGCGAAACTGGCGGCGAGATAGAGCAGATTGGTGATGGCCTGCACCGGGAGTACCGGTTGGTGCGCAAGACCCGACGCATAGGCAATCTTGCGGGTGTGCCCCCGGAAGCGGAAGGACAGCCGGTCCAGCCACACCTGCCATCGCGGAGGCAGGCTCGACAAAGGGCGCCCGTAGCAGCAGCCGAAGCTGATGCAGGCCAGCCGTCCGAGGCCTTCCCCGAAGGCATAAGTAATCGCCAATGCCGCCAGCACCGGCCAGGCGGAAACCTCGGCAGCCAGGCCGGCCCGTTGACGCAGCAGCTCGGCGGCGACAATCAGCCAGGGGGCAAGCACGATACCGACAAAGGCCGCGCCACCAACCGTGAGGGTGTGTTTCTTGCCCTCGACCCAGCGGGCCACGATGCTGGAGGCGGGGGCACAGATGGCAATCAGGATGGCGAGAATGGCAATCGCCATGGCCGGAGAAACCCGTACAGAGGCCAGCAAGATAAAGGCCAGTGCTGCCGCGCCGGTGAAGGCAATTCCGTTGAAGAGTCCGTAATAGGTCAGGTTCAAGCCATCCCAACATCCGTCCTCGCGCTTGCGCAGGGGAATCACCGCCATCATCTGCCACCGCTCTTTGGTCAAGTGCCGGAAACACCAGACCGAGAATCCGACCGACGAGATCATCAGTCCCCCCATGAAAAGCACCGTCATCAGTGACATGCGATCTCCTCTCTTACCCGCAATTCGGTTTCAACGGCCGATTGCCCAAGCCCGATGGAATAGCGACTGACCACATCTTTCCGGCCACACAGACTTCCAACATCAGCAAGAGTCGCCCGCCCGGGTTAGCGTCCGATTAGGGTTTCGCGATGATTTGGATCAAAACCATCCCGCCCGTTTTCGAGGATGGCGACATGTTTAGGTCACCGTCCCGCTCGCGGCGCTGGACGTCTAAGACTCCCCCGAAGTCGCAGGGCAAGTCACGGGTGAAGTCACCCCACAAGTCGTTTTGGTCTTGGTCGCGGCGGAGAAGGCTGTGTCTGGCGTGGATCTGCAGCGGGCGGCAGGCCTAAAGGATCGTGTGCATTTTCTCAAGGCATACCTGGAACCGCTGCTGGCCGAGGATCTCATCGAGCGCACCATCCCCTCATCCCTTCGCCCAGCCCCGCCTGCAGCTTTTCCCGGATTCGCTCCCGCAAGCGCAGCAGTTCCAGCACCTGCACATCCGGCTGCCACGACAGGATCCATCGCAATTTCAAAGTACCTGAATATCCAATATCCAACAGGGAATATCCAATGATCAATAAATCCCCCCGGGAGGGCCGGGTTCAACCCCGGCCGCATCGTGCAAGTCCCATCGCCATTCTTTTCAAGAGCCCCGGAGATATCTCGCCAGCCAACTGGGGTTCGCGAAAAAAGAATTGCCATACACACTTCGATACCATATCGTGTGTACATCATTTCAGAGGTTAACCATGAGCAGAACAAACGTAGTGCTGGATGACACGCTGGTAGAGAAATGCCAAAATGCTACTGGGATCAGAACGCGAAGAGGCCTAATCAACTTTGCCTTGCAGGAAGTGCTTCGTCATGAAAACCAGAAGAGATTGCTTGAACTAAAAGGCAAAGTAGACTGGCAAGGCGATTGGTCGGCGTGGCGCAAAGGAACCTTTGCGTAATGACACTTGTTGACACAACCGTATGGATTGACTTTTTCACAGGAAAAGCTAATCCGCAGGTTGCTGTGCTTGATCTTCTGATTTCAGAAGGGCAGGACATATGCATATGCGGCATGGTCTTGACGGAAGTACTGCAAGGAGTGCGCGAAGACAAGCAATACAAAGAAAGATCTACGCAAAGCAAAAGCCCCCGGCATCGTGTTCTGTGACATTAATGAGTATTAAAAGGAGGCAAAATGATCGCAAAAACACTGTCAGCGTGCATAACAACCGAAAAGGTCGAACAGTCCCGTGATTTCTACGTCAAACATTTCGGAGCCAAGGTTACTTTTGATTGCGGATGGTACGTGAACATGCAAATCGGGAAGGAGACATCCGCATTGCAGTTCATGGCACCGAAGGAGCCGGGGACTCCCGTATGCAATCCTGCGGGCCTGATGTACAATTTCGCCGTGGATGATGTTGACGCTGAGCACGACCGCCTGACTGCAGCCGGCCTCACCCCGCTCATGCCGCTGGAGGACCATCCGTGGGGAGATCGAGGCTTTGCCATTCTCGACCCAAATGGAGTCACGCTGTACATCTACTCGGACCGTCAACCAGCAGATGAATTCAAGAAGTACTATACGGAATGACGAGACGGACAATTGATACTCTGCGTGAGCAAGAAGGAGAAATCGGCATGGCGTCAGACTTGGGCTTTGTTGAGTTTATAGTTGATCAGATGGAGGGTGCCGGGGAGATCACATACAAAAAAATGTTCGGGGAGTATGGGCTCTATTGTGACGGTACGATCATGGCCCTCATCTGCAACGATCAACTCTTCATCAAGCCAACTGAAGCAGGACGGTCGTTCATCAAGCATGCTGTCGAGGCTCCCCCATATCCTGGAGGGTGTCCGTGGAGCTCCGAACGCCATGACGGCCCCCGGATTGCAGGAGTGATAACACCCATCAACCTCAAGGCAAAAAAGGGACAGAGCATCTAAGATTCGGGTGATGTTGAACTGCACGAAAACTTGCAAGCCGTGCGGCGCTTCGGTATCATACCCAACGTTAACCGCAGGAGGCAGGCCGGGTGACACTAGGCAAACAACCAACAAAGGGGCTATTCATGCTGGCAAGAAAGACGTATTTTATTCGGGAGCGAGTGGGATTTCTAAAGCTCGCCGATACCTATGACATCCTGGATCCGGAAACACAGCAGCAGCTTGGCATCGCAAAGGAAAAGCCCGGGGCCTTGGTCCATGTACTGCGACTGCTTGTGAGCCGGCGGCTTTTGCCCACAAAGGTGTTTGTCTACGAAGGGGACAATTCAGACGACGAGGCCCGGCTCATGTTTTCCATTCGCCGCGGAGTGACGTTTTTCCGTTCCAAGGTCAATATCCTGGATCGCGGCGGCAACGTCCTTGGATGGTTCCAAAGCAAAGTTTTCTCCATCGGCGGGGCCTTTCGCGTCTTTGATGCGGCGGGAACCGAAGTCGCCATGGTGAAGGGTGATTGGAAGGGCTGGAATTTCCGTTTTCTTGACAAGACCGAGAAGGAAATCGGCACGATTACCAAAAAATGGGCTGGTATTGGCAAGGAACTCTTCACCACCGCCGACAACTACATTATCGCCATGAATCAGGAAGCGGAGCCAGCGAAAGCAATATTGCTACTGGCAGCAGGGCTAGCTGTGGACACCGTCTACAAGGAAAAACAATAGAAGTGCCACAATATATTTTTTCGGAAAAAGAGTTGGCACCTTAATCCAACGTAGAGCCACTCGATAAGTCATCCGTGGGTTCCTATTCCCCAATGTTGCCTCTAAAAAGTGACAAGCCGCCCCCCCGGGGGGCCGTGCGAAAAAAGGAGGGTAAGATCCTTTTCTGAAATCGGTGAACGAGAACGGCGACGAGAACGGATGACGAGGCCATGCAAATGCAGGTAGGGCGAAGACCTCCGGGAAGCCGTGCGTGGCAAAGGCGGCGGCTTGCAGGGAGGGTAACTTTCTTATGGAACCGGTGACGTAATAGTCAAGCCGACTGAATTTAGACGCAGATTCTGCGGAACCCCAAAAATTCACCCCCCGAAATTAAGATGCGTCTGCCCTGACTTCGGATTCAGCGGTTGACACGCATAGCCTCAAAGCGTACTCTGAATAGCACACTAAGGAGTTTTATTATGAGTATTATATCGGCTGGAGAACTGAAACGACGCGGAGTTTCAGCCTTGTCCCCGGCATTGGCTGAAGACGATGAGGCCATGATCACAGTGCGTGGCAAGTGCCAGTATGTTGTCATCAAAGCCGAGCGCTATGCCAGGCTGCGCGAAGCCGAATTGGATCACGCCTTGCACGAGACGAGGGCCGACTATGCTGCGGGGCGTATTGCCGACGACTCTGTCACCGGTCATTTAAGCCGGATTCGCGCACATGTATAGGGTGGTCTTTACAGAGAGCTATACGCGGCGGGCGATTCGATTCCTCCTCAAACATCCGGACCTTCAGAGGCAGTACGAAAAGACACTGCAGCTACTGGAGATCACGTCTCGGCTTTCAGCGGGGGCATCGGTTAGGATTATACGCGATCTCCAGGGAAGTGATTATGTTTGTCGGTAATAACGATGTGCTGCGCCGTTTACGCTATATCTTTGATTTCAGTGATTCAAAAATGATCCGTATTTTCGGTCATGTCGAGTGTGCGGTCACCCGCGCCGAGATCAGCGACTGGCTGAAGAAGGATGATGATCCCGCTTTTGTGCAATGCAGTGATCAGACGCTGGCCTCGTTCCTGAATGGGGTGATCATTGAATTTCGAGGGAAACAGGCGGGGGCGCTGCCGGTACCGGCGACCCGCCTGAATAACAATATCATCCTGCGCAAGTTGAAAATCGCCATGAATCTACAGGCGGAGGGCCTGCTGGAAATACTCGAACTGGATGGCGTGACCATCAGCAAACATGAGCTTAGCGCTTTTTTCCGGAAACCCGGCACCCCCCACTATCGCGTCTGCCAGGATCAACTCCTGCGCCGGTTTCTCACCGGCCTGCAACAGAAGTACCGGACACCACGGGAAACGCATTCAGATTCTCAGAATCGTTAGCCGCCTGCCGTGACTACAAGGGCTTTAGGGTAAAAAATGGACGAAAAAGGCTGCGCTGAAGGCGACGCCGACCACAGAGCTTTTTGTAGCAGGCCAGCGAAACCGGTTGCTTGGCATCCTCGAACGCGTGAGTTCCGTAACCGCAGACTCCCCAATTGCCGATAATCTTATCGCCTTGGAACGCGTTCACGCAATTGATTCTGAGGTTCGGCTTCGTTTCGTGAGCAACCCCCACGAACGATATCTGGAAATCGGGCTTCATCTGCTGGCGCATGAGGACACGGATGAGATAAAGAACATGTTCGTGGACTTTGCAAAGGAGAATGGCTTTCTGCCCAGTCGACGAATGGCCTGTCCCTTGGCATTCCCGGAAATGAAATGCGCCCATGGCTTCACAAATCTGGGGACACTCACGAAATTTACATACTCTCAATTTCCACCGAGGCCCTTCGCAGCGACGTCCCGGAACATGACGGGATTATCGCTGAGCCGCAGAGGCTTGCCGCTGGCAGTAGTCACATTCTTGACGATCACCTCACGGGTCTTGATGTAGGGAACTTTTTCCACGAAAGACGCATCATTGTATCCCGGGTTGAAGTTCCCGATGACGGCAGGTCCGTCATAGACATCGGGCGGGCTGGTGTCTTCGATGCGCAGATTGTCGATCGTGATGCGCTCGGGCATGTGGGCGGGGTGACCGTGGTCGGTCTGCCCGTTGTTCTTCCCTGCTAGAACGACCGGTGATCTTTTTTCACCTGCCTGTTGCTGAATGATGCAATTGCGGATCATGAGCTCGCCCTGCCAGGTGCTGCCATAGTCTTGGCGCAGATACACCAAGCCACTTCCTCGCACAGTGGTGTTCTCCACCAGCAGCGTTCCCTTGCCAATCACCTCAATGCCGGCATAGCCGATCGTCGAATTGCGAACGGTCACATTGACAACGCCCTGGTGCGCATCGACCCGGTTGAGCGTGCAACCATCGAAAACGAGGTTCTTGCAGCCGTTGGAGCACATGATGCCCCAGTATTGTCTTTCGTTGATGTCGTTACTCTGCGTGCAGTTGATGATCGTCACGTTCAGGGCTTGGCCCATGTATAGATCATAAGTGCCCATCTTTTTCTTGGTGTTGGCGATTTTCGTTCGATAGGTCTTGTGCGCGACTAAGACTCCGTTGCGGATAGTCACGTTGGCACAATGCCCGATGTTGATGAATCCGCTGTAGGGTGCGCTTTGCACCCCTTCCTGGGTGACGTAATGCTCAACACCGTCGATGACTGTGTTGGACCGACGTATCAAGATGCCTCGCGAATAGTATTTGTATTCCGATTTCGCTTTGTTGGCGATCGTAGTAAAGTGTCCGCCGGTGATTTTCAACGTTGTCTTGTCGATGGGGAACGCCGTGCACTCCGTGACCGCGTCAAAGTCCTCGGCAATCGCCGTATGGGGATCGACGTTGCCATCCGCATCGACCAAAAAAAGATCCTGCTGCGACACTCCGCTGTGCTTGTTCACGCCGCTCCGAAGGAATTGCTTTTCGTTGTCGTTGAGGGCCACCACAAGGCACGCTTGAGGCAGCTTGATATCGATCCGTTTCTGGTTTTGCTTGAGCGACGTGACATTCTCGATTTTTATCGACTCAAGGGCGGAACGCGCTTCAAACACATTTTTTGACCTATCGCCTACGTTGGTATCGTCGATGATAAACTTTGCCTTTCCGAAGTGGGTATCGGTCTGGATGACCACGACCGTGTCACCGCCGCCGATGAGGTAGGTCGCGCCGTCATTGGCATTCACCGGCAACCCGCGTTCGTTCGCGAACTGATGGGCGCGGGAGAGCGCGGCATAGTCATCGGTTTTGCCATCACCTTTGGCGCCGAAATCATCGTAGTGCACCACGCCTCTTTTGACGGCATCTTGTTCTGCGGCCGCAAGCGATACTGACGGAGAAAGTTCCATCAAAAAGATGGCGGGTGCCAGCAGTGTGATTGCTAGGTGATGCGGTCTGCAGAGGGTTCTCATATTATCTTCTTTTCTTGGATTTTGCGAGAGACTGGATTTTGTTAGTTAGAAGGTTTAATCGTAAACGACTTCACCGCAATTCCGTATTGCGGACCTTCCACGCGCCAGAACTTCAGTTTGTTCTCGCCTTGATTCAGATTGACCATGACCGGATCCGTGTCCTGCCATTTCCCGAGAGTGAAGGGCAGGCCGATTCTGGCGGCGGAGGCATCGTTCGCCGCGACGCCGATCATCTGGTCGTAGTTCATGGTCACGACCCGAGCCGTCAAGGCATACAGGCCGGCGCTCGGGACGCTGATTGTATATTCGACGAGTGATTGCGGTTTCTGGCCCGGACCGGCCGGATCCTGTTTCGGGCTGTTGGCGTAGTAATCCTTGTCATAGGTGTCGGCGACCATCTCCCAGACGCTGCCATACATATCGTAAAGTCCCCACGAATTCGGTTTTTTCTGACCGACCGGATTCGATTTGCTGCCGGAATTTTCCTTGAACCACGCGTAGTTGCCGAGCTTCCCTGGATCATTGCCAAAGAACCAGCGGGCGTTACTGCCGGCGCGTGCCGCATATTCCCACTCCGCTTCGGTGGGCAAGCGATAACGTTGTCCCGTTTGCTGAGATAACCATTCGGCATACGCGGTCGCGCCAGTCCAGTCAAGGTTAATCACTGGACGCCGACCGCGTCCCCAATCATGGTCGCTGGG
>DIZZ01000281.1:70915-71040 GCA_002428045.1 Verrucomicrobia bacterium UBA6015 | reverse complement strand
GTGATCAATGACATCCTTGATATATCCCGCATTGAATCCGGCCACCTGAAGCTGGAAAGCAAATGCCTGAACGTGTCCAAGCTGGTTGAGTGCCTGCTGGCCCCCTTGCGTTTGCAGGCGCAGAT
>DIZZ01000281.1:70180-70838 GCA_002428045.1 Verrucomicrobia bacterium UBA6015 | reverse complement strand
GTAACGCTGTCAAATTCACCGACGAAGGGTCGGTTTATGTCCATTCCGAATGTGTGATGGTCACGGAAAAATATGTGATGGTTCGATTTCTCGTTTCGGATACCGGTATCGGTATCCCAGCCGACAAGCAAAGCGACCTTTTTGAGCCCTTTATGCAGGTGGATCCCTCGCATACGCGTCGCTATGGAGGGGTCGGGCTGGGGTTGGCGATTGCCCGGCAGTTGGCGCAGTTGATGAACGGGTCGCTCGCCCTCAAGAGTGAACTTGGCAAAGGAACCACGGTTGAGTTCTCACTGGCCTTGGCAAAGGTTGAATCTGACGGTATCAAGCCCCAGGAGAAAAAGCCAGCCGCCGAGGAACCGCACCCGAAGGTGGCCGGTGGGCATGTGCTGATTGTGGAGGACGATCCGGTCAGTGCCTATCTGGCGCAAGAAATCCTTTGCGATCTCGGCGTCACGGTCACGGTAGCGCCAAACGGGCTCGACGCCATCCTGGCCGTTCAGCAGCAGAAGGCTGCGTTCGATCTCGTGCTGATGGATGTGCAAATGCCGGTTATGAATGGTATTCAAGCCACGCAGAAAATCCGCGAACAGTTTCCCGACCTACCGATTGTTGCCATCACGGCACATGCGATGAGCGGGGATCAGGAACGCTGCCT
>DIZZ01000281.1:0-70150 GCA_002428045.1 Verrucomicrobia bacterium UBA6015 | reverse complement strand
CGGGTGCTCGCCAAATGGCAGAACAAGATCAGACGGGCGTCAGCGTCTGGGACAAATGCTCATACGCCTCGTTGATCAACGACATGGCACGGTGATCGCCCCCTGCATCGGGGTGGAATTTCCGGGCCATGATACGCCGACGCCGCGCCAATGCCTGAGGGTCGATCTCGGTATCAAGGTTGAACAGACTACGGAAGGCAGCGGTCTTGTCGGCCCGGCTATGCCGCTCGATGTCGTCGAAGAACTTATCGTTCAACCGGTCAAGCTGCCGTTCAAAGCGCCGTAATTCGATCTCGTGCCGGAGTTCCGGGCTGGTGGCGTAGCGGGCAATGAAGAATAGCACGGCCCGCTTATCGAAATGGGTAAACCGCCCCAAGGCTTCAAACTGCTTGTGCTGGCATTGATTCCGGAACCAGAGCACGCATCGACCGTCAATCCAAGGGTGTACGGTGACTTTGAAACAATACTCATCGATCGTGATTTCGGACAAAATCTCGGCGGCCTCGAGATCGAGTACGGTCGCATCCTTCGGTCGACACTTAGAGGGTGATCCAATCATGCCCGACAGGATATAGAGGAATAGGGTATCGCGTCAAGTAAAGTCGCAAAAACCGCCTTATTCATCAAACCATTCAGTGAATGCTTCTCCCTCTGAAGCGGCCGCGGCTGGGGCTGACCCCGCATCGGCGGCAGCAGGCGGAGGCTTTACCGGCACCACGGCGACAGGCGGAGGGGGAGCGACGGGGGGAGGAGGGGGTGCCGGCAGCGCCTCAAGAACTTGCATGACGTCCGTCGCCTCCGCTATCTTTCCCTGCTGCGTCAATGAGACCTGCAATTTACCAAGGGCCTCACGGTAACGCATTGCCAGCAAACGCTTGGTATTCTCCCGTTCATCAGCAACGTCCTGGAAGCGCTTGCGATAGGCCTGCAAAAGCCTCGCAAGGTCGGCTGGCACTTGAATGTCAGGAATGGACGCCCCCCTGGGATCCAAGACAAAACGGGCTCGTTCCTTCTGCACCACCAGCATCGAATTGAGATCCCCGGCTCGTTGATACTTGGCCTCGAGCTGCAACAACCCATTAATCTGCACAGCGGGCATAGCTAGGCGTTTCTGGCGGAACGTGGCATCGGCAACCTTCACGCCTTGATTGTACTTCGCCTTGTATTCCGAGAGGGCATCCTGCCCCTGACTGCAAAGCGGCAGGGAAAGTGCGAACAACAGGTACAACAGTCTTTTTTTCATTCTCCTGAATCTGCACATAATCACTTGTTTTGTCAAATCGATTTGAGACCGGGTAGGGCTGATTCATTACCCATTCAGCCATTCTTCTTGATCAGCACGGCTCAAGTGTAATATTCTGCGGCTCAGTCAGCGAATGAAAAGCAACGATGATGCCTCAACTAGTAAAGGTAAAATTTGGAAACAGCATTGATCGATTCTCAGAATGATGCCTGGCTCAAGCACGACGGCGATGCAGTGACAATCACACTACATATCATACCACGGGCATCATCCACCGCTGTCGTAGGCATCCATGGTAACGCATTGAAGCTGCGCATCCAAGCCCCGCCAGTCGATGGCAAGGCCAACAAGAGCCTGACGACATTTATCGCTGGCATTCTTCATTGCCCAGTTCGAAACATCACCCTTCTTGGCGGGGCTGGCTGCCGGGAGAAAACGGTACGGATCAGGGGTGTCGACGCAGAGATCGTCAAACAGGCACTTCGACCGACGTAGGCATTGAGCCGGGAAATATCGGCACCCTCTCGACAGCCACGGCGGGAGTCAAAACAGCCACCTATACCATCCCCCTCCCAGCGCCAATACCGCCGCTGCCTGTCATACCACAGGGAGACAGGTCAGCACTATCGCCATCTTAATCATTTGAACTACATTTACAAGAGCCCCGTTAATCCTGCCGAATAAAGCAAATGATTGCAATCGCCCCCCCGATTTGCTAGAACTAAGTCACAAACAAGAATATGTAAAAACGGCCACTATAATCAGCTTTGAAAGGAATGGGATCCATGCGCAGTGATCAAATCAAAACAGGGTGGGAACGGGCTCCACATCGCAGTCTTTTACGGGCAACCGGCGTGAAATCCGGTGATTTCGGCAAACCGTTTATCGCCGTGTGCAACTCGTATGACCAGATCATTCCCGGCCATACCCACCTGAACCAGGTCTCAACCCTGATCAAACGCGAGATCGAGAGGGCGGGCGGGGTTCCCTTCGAGTTTAACACGATCGGCATCTGCGACGGGATTGCCATGGGCCATTCGGGCATGCGATACTCCCTGCCGTCGCGCGAGATCATTGCCGACTCGGTGGAATCCATGCTGAAGGCACATTGTTTTGATGCCGTCATCTGCATTCCCAACTGCGACAAGATCGTACCAGGCATGCTGATGGGGGCGGTGCGTGCAAACATCCCGACGCTGTTTGTGAGCGGCGGGCCGATGGCGGCAGGCAAGATGCCGGACGGGAAAACCGTGGATCTGATCAGTGTGTTCGAAGGGGTTGCCGCCCACGGGATGAAAAAGATCGACGACAGCCAGTTGACCTGCCTGGAAGAAAACGCCTGTCCGGGCTGCGGATCATGCTCCGGCATGTTCACGGCCAATTCGATGAACTGCCTCTGCGAAGGCATCGGCATCGCCCTGCCCGGCAATGGCACGATCCTGGCCGTCGATCCGCGCCGCAAGACGCTCTATCGCAAGGCCGCCAAGCGGATTGTCGAACTCGCCCTGGCTGGCGGTCCCCTGCCCCGCGAGATCATCACGCGGGAATCTATCGACAATGCCTTCGCGCTCGACATGGCCATGGGCGGCAGCACCAACACCGTGCTGCACACGCTGGCCATCGCCCATGAGGCAGGCATCCGCTACGACCTCACCCGCATCAATATGATCTCTGTCCGATGCCCCAACATCTGCAAAGTCTCGCCGTCCTCCCCGTTCCATATCGAGGACGTGGACCGAGCGGGCGGCGTAAGTGCGATCCTCAAGACGATCGGCGGGATCAAGGGCCTTTTGCACAAGGACTGCATCACCGTGACCGGCAAGACGATCTGGCAGAATGTGGCTCGCACCAACGTTGCCGACGACACCGTGATCCACCCGCTCGACAAGCCCTACTCGTCCGATGGCGGCCTGACCATCCTGCACGGAAACCTGGCTCCCGAAGGGGCGGTGGTCAAAAAAGCCGGGGTCGCTGCCGTTATGCAGGTCTTTGAAGGCAAGGCGGTGATCTTCAACTCCCAGGACGAAGCCTGTGCCGGTATTTTGGCTGGCAAGGTCAAGGCGGGCGATGTCGTGGTGATCCGCTACGAAGGACCGAAGGGCGGACCGGGGATGCAGGAAATGCTGGCCCCGACATCCTACATCATGGGCCAGGGACTGGGCGAGAGCGTTGCACTGATCACCGACGGACGGTTCTCCGGCGGGACGCGCGGTGCCTGCATCGGCCATGTTTCGCCCGAGGCGGCGGAAGGCGGCATGATTGCACTGATCGAGGACGGTGACGTGATCAAGATCAACATTCCGGAACGGTCGTTGGAGGTGTGCCTGGATAATGCCACCATCGAACGGCGCAAGGCAGGCTTTACACCGCCTCCGCCACGCCCCGTCGACGGCTACCTGCGCCGTTACAGCAAGATGGTCAACAACGCCAGTTCGGGTGCCGTACTAACCTAAATACAAACAGGGTTTAACGCCTTGAAAGATGCTACGCGCATCCATATCCCACTGCGGAATGCAGCGGTGATGATCGGTCGTTATGTCCGCAGCCGCCTAGCCGAACAGGCTCGGGCGGTAGCGTTCATCATCCTTTACCTCTGGGGCTTCCAGATCCTGGTGCTGGGGGATACCCCAACCCAGGCCCTGCGGCTCACCGCCGGGCTGGCCATGGTCGTGGTCGGCCTGGCACTTTTTCTCGAGGGCATCCTGCTGGGACTGATGCCGCTGGGCGAGCGCGTCGGTGTACAGCTTCCGCGGCGGCGGGGCCTCATGGTCACCATGGCCTTCGGGCTCCTGCTTGGCTTCAGTAGTACCTTGGCCGAACCGGCCATTGCCGCCCTGCGCGTTATCGGCGACAGCGTGACCGCTTGGGACGCCCCCTTGCTTTATATGGTCCTGCAGCGCCGTCCGGACCTGCTGGTGCTGGCAATCGGGATTGGCGTTGCGCTGGCTGTCGCCGTCGGCATGTTCCGATTTTCCCGTGGCCTCTCGATCAAGCCGTTCATCTACACGGCCATTCCCGCCCTGCTGGCACTCTCGACGTATTGCGCGATGGACCCACGCCTGGAGGCACTGCTTGGCCTGGCGTGGGATGCCGGTGCAATCACCACCGGTGCCGTGACCGTGCCACTGGTGCTTGCCCTTGGGATCGGGGTGTCACGCGCAGCAGGCCGGCATCACGAGGCTGGCAGCGGATTTGGCGTCATCATGCTGGCCTCGGCATACCCAGTGGCTGGCGTGCTGCTGCTTGGAATGCTGCTCGCTCCCGGTGTCTCCAAACCGGTCGATGAAGCCTCATTTTTCTCGCCAGGAAATCGCCCGGCCGCCCTGGCGCTGATGGGGTCGGAAGCCGCACTGCGGCAGCATGCCTTCCGCCATGCTGGTGCCCCCTCTCGTCGGTCCTGCTATCCAGACGAGGGCGCATACCTCAAGGCGGTCACGAGTCTGGCAACCTCCACGAACCGGCGCCACTTGCTTGCCAGCATGCCGCTTCCTGAGTGGATCAACCAATACGCATCCAGGGAGGAGCGGGAGCTTCTGCACAGCCCATTGAACAACGCTCCAGTCGCTCTGGAAAACGATGCCGGCGATCCCATCTCCACGATTTTCAGGAGCCAATGCATCGGGGCGTTGCGGACGATCGTCCCCCTGACCCTGCTCCTGCTGGGGGTACTGGTGCTGCTGCGGGATCGCCCGCGCCATCATGACGAGGTGATCCTTGGTATCGGCATGTCACTGATCGGCATGGCCGTGTTGACCAGCGGAATCCAGATCGGCCTAGTGACGCTCGGGAACCAGGTAGGGCGTCCCCTGCCCCGCTTGTTCCGTAGTATCGACAAGGTGGAGGGGCAAATCCTGATCGAGCCGTTCCATCCCGAATCAGTGTATACCCGCCATACCGCCGAGGGCAGGTGCGAACAATTCTTTTTCCTCGATACGCCACGTGGCGGCACCGAGGCGGTTGCCTTTGACCCCGCCCAGTATGACGCGGTCAACCACCGCTATGAGCATGTCGTCAAGCGTCCACCGCTATTCGGCCCGCGCTTGACCCTGGCCGGGATCGGCCTGGTTTTCCTTTTTGCCTTCGGTCTGGGTTACGGCGCCACCTTGGCGGAACCGGCACTGGCCGCACTGGGACGTTCCGTGGAAACTATCTCGGCGGGAACCATCCGTAGCAGAGGAGTCATCCATGCGGTGGCGGCGGGCGTGGGCACCGGCGTTGTGGTCGGGGTGATCAGGATCCTGTATGATATCCCGATCCTCTGGCTGCTCGTGCCACCTTACCTGCTGCTGCTGCCCCTGACCTGGATCAGCGAAGAGGATTTCGCGGCCATCGCCTGGGATTCCGGGGGCGTCACCACCGGACCGGTGACCGTTCCCCTCGTGCTGGCCATGGGCTTCGGGATAGGGAGTGCCGTGGATGTATCCGATGGGTTCGGATTGCTGGCCATGGCGTCAGCCTATCCAGTACTCAGCGTCCTGCTTTACGGAATGGTCATTCGATCGCGACAACGTCGGGTTTTCCGGGCCATCAGTCAGGAGGCCGCCGGTGAGTGACTCCCCGCTTCCTCAAGCCAGGCCCGCCACCCGTATCACCTGCTGTGTACACCAACGGCTGGCGTCCAGGGCGGCCGAGGCGCTGGAGGCGTTCGGGATTCCCGACGTCCTCGTGCAGAGTGCGCGCTGCGTACGCCAGCAGGCGGTTCCCCGCCCATGGCCGCTTCCCGGCATGGCTACCAGCCTGAATGATTCCCCCACCGATATCTTCCGAATCACCTGTCACCGTGACGTTGCCATCACGGTAATGAACGGCTTGATCGACGCCATCGAACTCTCGGCATCCGGACGGGGGTCCATTTATGCCCAGAATATCGACGACTATGGGACGTCTCTGACCGGCCTGTCCAGCACCGCGCTTGGCAGCTTGGGATCGAAAGGGAAAAGCGGACTATTGACCGACTTCGCCCTCATCACGGCGATCCTCTCCGGTGCCGGCAACGAAAACGCCTTTGTCAGAGAGACGCTCGAGCTGCGGGCTGGAGCTCCAATCGTCAGTCTCGGCATCGGCACCGGAATCCGTGACCGGCTTGGGCTTTTGCGGATTACGATTCCTCCCGAAAAGGAGATTGTACACCTCGTGGTCCCTGCGCATGATGCCGACGGCATCTTGCGACTACTGGTCGAGACGACCCACATGGATCGCCCCGGGGGTGGGTTCCTGTACCGTACGCCCGTCTGCTTCGGACGGATCGACCCGATGTTGCGCATCGGCAAGCCGCAGCATGCCGCCAGTATTGAACAGATCATCGCCGCCGTCGATGACCTTAAAGACGGAACCGCATGGCGCCAGCGATTCCGTGCCGCCGACCGCCAGATTGCACGCCATGAGGGCATGCGGCTCCAGCACCACTACCGCGAAATCACATTTATCTGCGCGGAAGGAGGTGCCGATCTACTGGTTCAACGCGCGATGCAGGCCGGTGCGGGTGCCGCCACCGTGTCCACCGTACGCCGACTGCGGGCCGACGCACGCACGGAGATCGACGGCGCCAGGGAAATCGGAACCCTGATCGTGCCCACCCGCAACGCCGATGACATCGCCAGCGCCCTGCTGACCACCCATGTACAAAAACCTGAAATCGACCTGCGACTGCAGACCCTGGACACGCAGGCGGTCTTCTCGCACCAACGCTGAGTTATACCATGCCCTACTCGGTATCCTTCAAGACGATCGGCTGCCGCCTGAACCAGGCGGAAACGGCCCAGATCAACGAGCAATTTGATATGGCGGGATGGCAGGTGGTAGATTTTGGCAGCGCATGCGACGTGGCCGTGATCAACACCTGCACGATTACCCAGCGCGCCGAAAGCGATTGTGCCCAGTGGGCCCGCCGTGCCCGCCGCCAGGGCGCCCGACTGGTCGTGCTGGCGGGCTGTGCCGTTGAGCACAACGGCGACGCACTGAAGGCCGCCACCGGTGCCGATCTCATCGCCGATCAGGCTCAGAAGTTCAACCTGCCTGTGCAGCTCGCGGCACGGGTGGCGTCCATGCCGACGCCCCCGACAGCGCCATCAGCCAAGCAAACCAATCCTCAACGTATAGGGGCTCCCGTCTTCTCGACCACGCGCGCCCTGGTCAAAGTACAGGATGGATGCGATTTCCGGTGCAGCTACTGCATCGTCCCCGAGACACGCGGAGCCCCCCGCAGCAGACCGTTCCTGCAGATCATCGACGAGATCCAGCGACTGGTCGATGCCGGGCACCGCGAGATCACGCTGGCGGCCGCCAATCTGGGCTGCTACCGTGATCCGCCCTACGGGCTGATCGATCTGCTCGCGGCGGCCGAATCCATCATCGGTCTGGAACGGCTGCGCATCGGGTCGATCGAAAGCACCACCGTTGAGCGAGAGATCATCGACTTCATGGCGCAGTCAAAAAAGCTGTGTCGGTTCCTGCACCTGCCACTCCAGAGCGGTGACGCGGAGGTGCTGCGCCGGATGCAGCGCCGCTACACGCCGGATCAATACCGGGCCACGGTCGAATACGCGAGGGAAAAGGTGCCGGATATCGGACTCGGCACCGACGTCATTGTCGGGTTTCCCGGAGAAAGCGAGCAGGCATTCCGCCATACGGCGACACTGATTGAGTCGCTGCCCTTTAGTAACCTGCACGTCTTTACCTACAGTCTCCGCCGGGGCACTCCCGCCGCCGGGATGAGAGACCAGATACCTGCAAGCGTCAGAAAAGCACGAGCAGCCGAATTGATCGCCCTCGGGCATGCCAAGCGTTTGGCATTTGCCTGTCGTTTCATCGGCCAGCCGGTCACCCTGTTGACCGAACATACCGACAACCCAGACCAGTCGATCGGCTGGACGGATCACTACCTGCCGGTATGCATCCACGGCATACACTTGCCCCGCAACACGCTAGTCACCTGCGTTCCTGCCCGCACCGAAGGCGACGTCCTGATCGCATCTCCCTCACGCGTTATGGAGCCGGTGCAAGAACCACGCGCACGCCTAGGTCGTCGTACCGGTAGATCGGCACATACCTGAGGCGGTTCGCCGATCGGCAGCCCACGGCGGTGAAGTCCCAACTCCCGCCCCGGAACACGCGAAACGATCCCGAGAGTGCCCCCTCGGGATCCGTCACCGCGCACCCCGGATAATCACCGCCTCTGTCCTGGCACCACTCCCATACATTCCCGTGCATATCGTAGAGTCCCCAGGCGTTCGGCTGCTTCTGACCCACCGGATGCGTTTTGCTCTCGCTGATCTTGTCATACCAGCCCATCACGGCCAGATCACCTGCATACGGCACCGTCCTCCCCGCACGGCACGCATATTCCCACTCCGCCTCCGTCGGTAGCCGGAACTGACCCAAGGACACCCGACGCCCGATGCCCGACACCCTGTTCAGATTCTGGAGAAACGACTGGCAGTCGTCCCATGAGACCTGCTCCACGGGGAGCTTCGCCCCCTTGAACTCACTCGGGTTATTACCCATCACCGCTTGCCACTGTTCCTGTGTAACCTCGAATTTGCCCATCCAGAAGCCTTTGGTCAGCGTCACGCGGTGCTCCTTCTCGTCATTATCGCGCCCCTGCTCGCTCTCCGGACTGCCCATGGTGAAGGTGCCCGGCGGGATCCAGACCATCTCCAGGGCGACGCCATTACCGAGAGTAATTGATCGTGAACGCGCCGTCTCCCCGCGTGGGTCATCGACCTGGGCGGTGGCAACGGTTGCGGTGACAAGCAATCCGAGATAGGAGGCAATTGGCAATGTCCATTTCATGCAAAAGGCTCCTTATTTGATTGCCGCCAACATGTCACATATACTTGAAAAGCAAGCGCCAATCATGCCATGCGGTCAAGCATGTCAAGGCTGACGGAATAGCGCAGCGGTTCGCCCGCCTGGTACCGACGGAACTCTTCCAGCATATAATCCGCCATCCGCACGACCTCGTCATCATGGGCGCCGGCCATGTGATTGGAAAGCTGGATATTCGGCAACAGAAACAAGCCACTGTCACGGGCTGGGGGTTCCGGATAGGTGACATCCAGCAGCGCGAGCAGATCCGGACGCTCCCGCCAGACCGCAACCAGGTCCGCCTCATTGACCTGAGCTCCGCGCCCGGTATTGATGAACGTCGCCCCCTGTCGCATGGATGCAAACAATGTCCGGCCCAATACCTTTTGTAGCGACGGGAGATTAGGTAGATGGTTACTGACCACACAGGCATCGCGGAAGGCCGTTTCCAGACTGACCGTTTCCACCCCCAGGGCTGCGGCATCGGCATCCGCCAGATAAGGATCAACCACAAGGATCCGCAGCCGGAAGGGGCGCAGCAGCTCAATCAGCTTGCGCCCGATCTGCCCCGCCCCAATCAGGGCGATCGTCTCGCCATAAGCCCCTTTGCCACGAAACGGGGTTTTGGAATAAACGGCGTCCACATCTCGGCAGTCCCTCGTATTGCGGAAATACCCCTTGCAGGCCAGCAGCACCTGCCCCAGACAGAACTCGGCAACGGAAACGGCATTTGCACCCCAGGCGCTGCACACGACGATCCCACGCGACAAAAACGGCGGAGCAAAGGCCTTCACCGTGCCCGCCGCATAGAATACCGCTTTCAGCGAGGGCAAACGCGCCACCTGGGACGCCGACAGCGACGGCATGCCCCAGGTCGAGAAAGCCACCTCGACATCAGCCAATTTGTCGACATGCGCTTCGAAATTCGCATCCCCCACCACCTCGGGATAAAGCGATGTCACCGACGCCAGTTGCTCCAAGCGCCCCTGCCCGAAGACGTTACCGAACGTCGCTTCCCGATCGCAAAAGATCACCGCGTTTTCTTGATTCATCATTCATTACTCTGTTTTTATCGGTATTGGTTCCGTTACGTCAATTGAATGCAAAAAGGGCTCGTGCATTAGCGGTGGTTTGCCGGGCGAGCGCGTCGGGGGCGATGCCACGAAGGGTTGCAAGCGCGTTGACGACGTCACGGACAAACGCGGGTTCGTTCTTTTTGCCACGGTGCGGGATAGGTGCCAGGAATGGCGAATCCGTCTCGACCAGCAGGCGATCCAAGGGAATCGTCCTCGCCACATCGCGCAAGGCATCCGCATTCCGGAAGGTCACGATGCCGCTGAAACTGATCATGAACCCGAGTTCAAGCAGACGTTCAGCAAAACCGAGGGTGCCCGTGAAGCAATGCAGGACCCCGATCAGCTCGCGTCCCCGGCATTGCTGGCGATACGCACCCAGGATCCGCAGGACATCCTCCTCGGCATCGCGGCAATGGACCACCACCGGCAAATGCAGCGACGCCGCCAACGAACACTGGTCGGAGAACAGCGACTGCTGCAAGACGCTGGTCCCCTCCGCATAGTGATAGTCGAGCCCGATTTCACCGATCGCACAGATCCTGGTGCCCAAGGCGCGCAAGCCATCGACCGATCGGCGCAAGCGGCCAACGGCATCATCAATCAGCGGCATGCTCATCAACTCATCCGTCTGACTCCGGTCGAACCCGATCGCCGCCGACACAAGTCCCGGATAACGCTGGGTAGCCTCTACCGCCGTCTTGTTCAGATCACAGGAGCCACCGACCGCCACCAACCCGACAACCCCGGCCTGGACCGCACGGGACATCACCGGCTCCATGGCGAACGCCCCTTCCTGCGCGAGGAAATGAACATGTGTATCAAATAATTCCATAACTCCTAATCCGAATGTGGGTTCAAACAGTTTTAATCTACGCACAACAAAACCGAATGGCAAGAATCATAGCGTCCATACAAGGCAATCAGCACGTCTTTTCGCAACGGTACGATCAACCATTCAAAAGGAGGGGCAATCCACCGGTCTGCGATGGTGCTCGAAACGCAACATCCACGCTTCCCCGGTGTTGACATGTCGCGCCGTATCGGGTACTACGGTCTCACAAATGAACGAACCTGAAAAAACGCCATCTGTGCCGCTACGTAACTGGCACCGGGACCTAATCGACAGCCTCCGGGACGAAACCTTTGTCGGCGTGGTGCTCGGACATTATACCGGTAGCGAGCCAGCGCTCCGAAAGATCAGGATCCGCCGCGTGATTATCAGAGGCAGCCAAATGCTGGGCTTCACGTATCGCTACCAGACCCGAGATGTGGTTAAGAATGCCGATGTCGAGACCGCGATCGAGCAGATCCTGCAGTTCCTTTCCAAGGATTTCCAGACGGCCACGCTGACGACCACGTCACAGGAGATCACGTTCGAACGACACCAAAACGGGCGAGAAACCATCCGGCGTATCGCCCAGGCGCATCCGCCCATGCCGACCACCCACGACAAGGCGAAACCGCGGTTACTGACGACCGACGGGAAAAACTACTTGCACGATCTTGGAATCACCACGACGGACGGCATCGTACTCAAATCGGCAGAAGACAAGTATCGTCAGATCAACCGCTATGTCGAACTGCTCGCGCCGATGATCCCTGACGACATGCGCACGTTTGTCGATATGGGCTGCGGCAAGGGGTATCTGACCTTTGCACTGTATGACTACCTGACGAATGTCCGCCACTTGAAAGCCGATGTCACCGGCGTGGAACGGCGTCACGAACTCGTGACGGCGGCCAATCGGACCGCCACCGCGTCCGGATTCCTGGATCTGCGGTTTGTGGAAGGATGCATTGAGGATGTCGATCCCCACGGTATCGACGCCCTGATTGCACTGCATGCCTGCGACACGGCCACCGATGACGCCATCGCCAAGGGCATCGTGGCAGGTGCCCAGTTAATTGTTGTGGCCCCCTGCTGCCACCAGCAGATACGGCGCGAGATCGAGACCCATCATCCAGGCAAGACCAACGACCTGATCATCAAGCACGGCATCCTAATGGAGCGGCAGGCGGAACTGATAACGGACGCCATGCGTGCATTGATCATGGAGCTACACGGATACCGGACGCGTGTGTTCGAGTTCATCGCCGGCACCCACACGCCCAAAAACCTGATGATTGCCGGAACCAAAGATCCTCACTTTACCCCCGATCCAGACCGAATACGCCACACGCTTGGGCAGGCGAAAGCACAATACGGAATAACCCTGCATTATCTGGAAACCGCGCTGAACCAAGCGCACCAGAGAGTCCCGTCAGTGCGATGATGTGGACACGTCGGCATCCTCACCCTCGCCCCCGGGATTGCCGTCACGCCCGTAGGAAAGAATCTCGTACGGTTCCCCATTGGACCCCGGAATGAGGTACACATAGGGGTTTTTCCATGGATCAATCGGTAATTCAGATTTTTCAAGATAGCCATCCGGCGGGAATTTGCGCGGTTTCGGATCGAGTGTTGCCGGACGCACCAAGGCCTGCAAGCCTTGCCGCTGCGTCGGGTACCCCCCGTTATCCATCTGGTACAGCTTCAGCGCCGTCTCGAAATTCTTCAACTGCGCCACGGCGGCGGCATATCTGGCTTCGTGCGGTTTGCCCACCAGCTTGACGCCGACCACCGACCCGAGGATCGTGATGATCAGGATGACCACCAGAAGCTCCATCAACGTGAACCCGTCCTGTCCATGCGTTCGCATCCTGCACACTCCTCTCAAAACAACTCGCCCTGCCGTGACGTTTCCGCTGGCCCGCCCAGTTTCTCGTATAGTCCATCCAGCTTCGCCAGATAGTAGGCCACATTCTCGTCGCGATGTTGCGGATCCCAGTCCGCCGCCAGTTTGCAGCTCTCATGGATCGCCACATTCTTGCGTGTCCCCGTCACATAAAAGGCCACCTGATCCCCGGTACGGTACTCCCGCTTCGCCGTGAGCGCCAACTCGTAGGCCGCCCGCTTGGCAGCCCCCTCCTTATCGCGCTTGCGCACATAGACGGTCAGCGAATCCGAGAGCGTCTCGGACTTTGCCAGGGCACTGATCGGCAAGGTCCGCCCGGTCAAGGCGCTGCTGAACTCCTCCTTGAGGCGTGGCAGTTCCTTTTCGCGCCCCTCCAGCCGCAGACGGAGAAAACGCCGCATGAAATCGCGCTGGAACGGCTCAAGCCCGCGCGACTTGAGCGCAGCCCCCTTGACAATCATTTCCCCGTCATGCTGCAGCAAGGCATAATTCTTCATCTTGTAGCTGAACATGGCGGCATACTCACCATCGAATTCGATCTCGATCCCTGTCGGCAGGTACATAGCAAACGCCTTGCGGAATGCATCTTGGCGCACCGGATCCGCCGTTTCCGGCGGCGGCACATAGTAGATCCCGTCGGTATCGATCTCCACCGGCTTTGCGCCGTGCTCCTCAAGCCACATGACCATCGACGTCAGCAGCTCCCGACCTTCGCGCGTGATGCGATCAGCGGCATCAAAGTCATTAAAGCGAGCCTGCGAAAAGCCGAGGTAGCCGTAAAAGGAATTGATCAGGATCTTAAACGTCGACTGCAACGCATCCAGTTCCATTTTTTCAGTTCCCGTTGCCGCCTCCCGCATCGCCGCCTTCGCCTCCAACCGGAACCGCCGCAACGTATCCAGCAAGCACAGGAACACGCCAGCGGCATCGGTTGAAGGGGCCAGTTGATGCGCCAGCATCAGCGAGGGATAGAGCGAACGTACATCGCAATGATGCACATTACGGATAAGCCCTTCCATGAACAGATCGGTATATCCACCGCCGAACGGGCGCCCAACCGAGGGCTGCGGAAGCGAACGCCCCAGGCGCAGATACTCACGCAGCAGCAGCGCATCGATCTTGACAGCGTTGCCGCGCAAGGCGATATCCTGATACGAGAACGGCAGCATCTGCGCCTGCGCAAAGCTGCTACGCGAGAGTAGGTCACTCACGCTGCGCGTCTCGGTTACATCATCCCGCACATAGTCCACCAGGCGATCCGGATCACTGGCAAATACATGGCTGATATCCCCTCCCGCCAGATAGGTACGATCCGGTGCAGCCACCCCGAAATGGACGGCTACCGATTTGAGGCCATAGCTATCCAGCGAGCGGTGCGAGACATCGTAGGATTGAGCGAGAAACATCGTATCGATCACATGCCGACCATAAATATCAAACCGCGTGTAGTTAACCGTCCGCTCACCCGCGCTGAATCGGCTGGGACGTTGCACCGGCTCGCTGCCGTCGCGCCCGATTGCCAAGGCCACGCGATACCGCTGTGCCCGCGTGGCGATATAGGGCAGATCAAAATTATAAAGATTGTGGCCTTCGATCACATCCGGGTCACGCTCCCGAACGATCGACACAAACCGTTCCAGCAGCCCGCGCTCATCCAGCGTCGCGCCGTTGAGCACCTCGACCCATCCGGTCTGATCTGCCATGGCGATCGCCACGATCCGATCCCCTTCACGCTCGGCATTGCAAAAGTCGTATCCCGGCGTGGTGATGCACTCGATATCCACCTGCATCCGGCGCACATCCCCAAAGGCCATCCCCTTGAACAGGGTCACGCCGCGCTGCAGCAAAAACTGCTGGACGGGATCCTTGATCACCACGTACGGTGCCATGGGATCCCCCTGTTTCTGCGGACACTTGGAATCCAGCCAGCGGCGCGCTTCCTGGAATTTCGCCATCCCGCTGAAAAACAACAGTCGATCCAGCGGGAAGCTGCCCTGCATCACGTTGACATCGGTCGTCTCGACCGGACATTCCGCCGCCAGCGCAGAGGTCATCAGGATAAACGGATTGAAATCCGTCATGACCTCTCGACGGGTATCCCCCTCGCCGCAGAACATGACCACCTGACGATCGCCACACGGCTCGATGGCCGTCACGCCAGCGAGCGAGGATGCACCGAAAAGCAAGGGATCATCTGGAAGCGGGAACGATTTCACGAGACACCTCGGTTAACGTTGATTGGACCCGATACCCATCTCAGGAAACGCGGTCAACCATATTTCCAGCAGAACCCGGTAGTCATCATCCCGCTCGGAGCCATCCGTGCGGGTATATCCGGGCAGGACGCTCCCACCCATGCGAATCGAGAGACAATCGAGGTTACGCTGAACATAGCCCCCCTGCTCTTCCACGCGACTCCCCTCAAACTCGTACCGGCCAAACAAGTTGAATGCCCACTCGAGGTTCGGATATATCGTCACATCCGCCGCCAGCAGATTGCTCTCCTTGTCACGATAGCGATGCTCAACCCCGACCTCCCAGAATTTTTCCTGTTCAATCGTGAACCGCGTATTGAGCCGCTGCAGCACCGAATCCTGAGTGCTGTAGTCGCCGTCCACATCAAGCTGGATCCACGTTGCCGGATGAAATTCGGAATCTAGCGAGACCAGATCGAAGAACTCCTTCTCACCCTCAGGATTGAGCCGGAGCTTCGTATACAGGTCGACATCCGCCGCATCCACCGTGGAGCCGTCACGCTTGGTCTGGAATTTATTGCGTACCCCAACCCGGAGCTGGTGCAGCTCATCCAGCGTATCCACCGAATCAAACTGGTATAGATCCTCGGGCAACGCATTCGGTTCAAACCGAAGGGAATAGTCAGCGTACGGCTCCACGACATGTCGCCAGGGGGCCAACCCGTCATCCCCTGCCACCAGCAGCTTGAGTGCCTTGTAGGAGACTTCTGAACCGACCTCAAACGCATTACGCAGCAATGCCCCGCTAGCCTGCTGCACAATCTGTGTGTTAATCAACATCAGGTCTATCGATTCGGAATAATAAGTCCCCCGGTAGCCTGCCCGCGGAATCACATTCAGCCAGCCATCCAACCGGCGCGGCTGGTAGACCATGTGCGAGGTATCCACGCGGAATGCCGAGTACTCCGTGTTGGTTCCGTCTTCCGGCCACACCCGCTCCAGGTTTGCCGCAGCGGTTTGGCTTTCATAATAGACGGAGCTGTCGCCCAACTGGAGACGGAATACATTGAGCGATACTTCAGGCAGGCGATTCACATTGGAATAGAAATCATTCAGCCGTGCATTTGCCAGCACCGTCAACGTGAAGGCATCGCGCCGATGGGAAACCGACACGTAGTTCTCAGGTTGCCGCGACTGGCGGTATTCGCGCTCATAGAAGTCGCTCAACACGGTGGCATCGCTCAGATAGTTGGCTTGCGTCAGCAATCGCGTCCGCTCATCAAGCCCATGTGCGTGCCGCAGCCGCAGGCGATACCGCTGCGACTCAACATCCTCGGCATCCATCGCACGATCATCGGCATAGGGCTCCTGATCATCTAGGAAGTAGAGACTCAGGTCGCCGTTGCCTTGCTCCACATTCCAGCGCAGATCCTCACCGATTGCAAATCCCCGCTCCGTGCGGTAATCGACATGATGTTCGGAACGTAACTGGGGCGAAAGCCGCTGGCGGTAGGAGGTCAGCAGATAGGCCCCCCAACGGCTGCGATACCCAGGATAGAATCGCCAGGCGGAGGGTTCATCCAGGCGCACTTTCCAGTAGGGCAGATAAAAGCAGGGGACCGACCCAAGATACCAGACCGCATGCCAGGATTTCATATACTGATTCGGAACCAGTGTGATATTATGGGCCCTGACATGGTAGTGGCTATGCGGGTGAGGATAAACACAGGTCGTCACCTTTGCGTTATGGATCTCATACTGGTTGTCATCCGTACGGGTAATGGTATCGGCTTGCACATGAAACGGATCCGAATCCACGGAAGGGTTATCTAGATTCGACACCCGGGTCCGGAAATTATAATGCAGCTTGGCTGCACGGATTTCCTCGCCCCCCCGCTTCAGAACCACATTGCCCAGGGCATATGCATCACCACTGTGCGTTTCCACCAGTACCCGGTCGGCATAGAGGATGTCACGTCCGCAGGTAATGACGACATTACTTGTGGCCGTGATGCGCCCATTGATCTTGTCATACTCCAAGGCCCCATCGGCATTGGCCTCGATCGGTGAATTCTCATTCGACAACGCAAAGGATGTATCCCGGGCGGGAGCCACTTGCCCCTGTGCATCAACAACACCTGTCACCACAAGCAGCAGGCAGCAAACGGTTTGGCAAAGACGATTGAACTGCATATTCTAACCCCCATCATTCATGGTCACTTACGGACATATAGCACGGCATCTTCGCCTACGACTCTTTGCGTGAGTACAGGATTTCGCCGCCATCGGCATTGAGGATGGCAAAGAACTCAACATGCCTGGACGGATCGGAACGGAAGACCAACCGCCCGTTGCAGCGCTTCTCCAGTTCAACCAGGAATGCCTCGTCCTCACGGCGCAACCGGTCAAGCACGGTCGGATGAACAACCACCTGCAGGTTCGGGATCACATTCTTACCCCGGAACCGACGCAGCACGGCAGCGAGCTGCCGTTGAATTTCCACGCTGATACCCAAGGCCGAGCGGACGTTTCCGCGTCCATGACAATACGGGCAATCGACCACCGTGGATGACAGCAGGCTTTCCTCGACGCGCTGCCGGGTCATCTCCATGAGCCCGAGTTCCGAAATCGGAAGCACATTGGTCCGCGCCCGATCCTTCTTCAAGGCGGTTTTCATCGCCCGGAAAACCGTCGCCTGATGCTTGCGCGACTTCATATCGATCAGGTCGATCACGACCAGCCCGCCGATATTCCTCAAGCGCATCTGCCGGGCCACTTCATCAACGGCCTCCAGGTTCACCTCGAGGATGACCTCCTCCTGGCTTCCCTTGCCCTTGTGGCGCCCGGTGTTGACATCGATCGCGATCATCGCCTCGGTCTCGTCAATCACAAGACATCCGCCGGATTTGAGAGGAACCTGACGCCGAAACGCCTGCTCGACCTGCCGCTCGACATCATAATGCTCCAAAAGCGGCATATCGCCTTCATACAACTGGATCTTCGCCTTCGCCCGTCGCGAGATTTCGGAGGCGACCACGCGCAACCGTTCAAACTTCTCGCGGTCATCCACGATGATGCGGTCAATATCATCGGTCAGACTGTCGCGTACCACCCGTTCGACCAGATCGGGTTCCTGATACAGGCAGCACGGGGCCGGGGTCTCGGCCATGACACGTTGCAATTCATGCCATGATACGGCTAAACCGCGCAAATCGCGCACAAAGCTGCGCTTGCTCGCATCGGCGGCAACCGTGCGCACAATCAGCCCGCAATCGGCAGGCAATGGCAGGCGTTCGAGAATCTTCTTCAGGCGCTGCCGCTCACTGGCATCCGCGATCTTGCGGGACACCCCGGTCATTGTCGATCCCGGCATCAGCACCAGATAACGCCCGGGAATGCTGAGGCTGGCCGTCACCCGCGGGCCCTTGGTGCCGATCGCCGCCTTGGTCACCTGCACCACGATCTCCGATCCTGGAGGAAAACGCTTGGCGATCTCCTCATTCGAAAACCGCTTGCGCCGGGGCTGGTTCCGTCCGGGCTTGGCGGCGGCAACGGCATCCCCGCTCCCTCCCTCCTCGGCCGCGAGACGGGCCGCATCATCCGGGATCATGTCCCAGTAATGCAGGAAGGCATTCTTCTGCATGCCGATATCGACAAAGGCGGCTTGCAGTTCATTCTCAAGATTCTGGATCTTGCCCTTGAATATGCTGCCAACGATGCGCTGTTCCGTCGGATGCTCGACATGGAACTCATCGAGCACCCCATTCTCCAGCACCGCTACCCGCGTTTCGAGGTACTCTGCATTAATGACAATTTCACGCTTCTCGCGTTTCGCTTTATTTCCAAACAAAAAACCAAACATAACGTTCCCCTTCCCTTCAAAAATATCCGGCTACTGATAGGACGCCCGCCGATCACACCGGATATACACACTTTGCATGATGCCGAGCGACGACATCATAACGATCATAAACGACCCCCCATAGCTCAGCAGCGGCAATGGTATTCCCGTGATGGGCATGAGCCCGACCGTCATTGCCACATTGATGAACACATGAAAGAAAAACATCACCGTCACCCCTGCGCACAGCAGCCGACCGAACGGATCCAGCGTGCGCAGTGCAATCAGCATCCCCAACGTAATCACGGAGGAGAAAAGCAGCAGCACGACCACCGACCCCATGAACCCCGTTTCCTCGGCAATCACCGAATAGATGAAGTCCGTCGGTGCCACGGAACGTGGCAGGAAGCCCAGGATATTCTGAATTCCCCGCAAATACCCCTTCCCTCGCAATCCCCCGGAACCTACGGCAATTTCCGATTGCCGCTTGTTCCACCCGGCACCGAGCGGATCCTTGGCCGGATTAAAGAAGACTTCGATCCGGCCTCGCTGGTAATCCGTCAGCCCCGACATCGAGGCGATCCGCTCCTGCAGTGGTTCACCAGCCCCCAGCTTGGCAGGCAGGTACATGGTGGTCAGCACGAACGCCACCATGCAAACCCCCGCACCGACCAACCCCCCGACATACCGAAATGGCACTCCGGCCACAAACATCAGCACCAACGACGCAGGCACAAACACCATGGCCGTGCCCAGGTCCGGCTGCATCATGATCAACCCCGCCGGCAGTGCCATCAAAAGCAGCGTTCTCACGATTTCCGCCGGTCGATGCACCTGCACCCCCGGATCGCCAAGCCGCCCAGCCAGTAGTACAATCGTGGATAACTTGGCAAACTCCGACGGCTGGATACTGATAAGATTACCGAAAAACAGCAACCAACGCCTGGCTCCGTAAATCGTCTGGCCAAACAAGAGAACCATTACCAACAAGGCGAGGGAGCCAACATAGATGCCCCACATGTATTTCTTGAGTTGGTGAAAATCCATGATGGCAAAGGAAACATAACAAAACGCCCCCATCGCGACCCACAGCAACTGCTTCAGATACAACGGCTTGACCTCATGCTCCTCGCTGATGTAGCAGGCGCTGTAGACGAACAGGACACCAAGCAGCAGCAAGGCCGCAACCACCGCAGTCAGCAGCCAGTTGGATTTACGAAACAACGCCCATCCTGCTATGAGTTTATCCCGCATCGGCCTCGCCCTCGATCAATTCAAGATCCATTCCACCCGGCTCTCCAGGCACCGGCAAAAGCACCCCGTCACGAATCAGGATCCGCTGCATCAGTTCCCGCATGAGCGGGGCCACCGTAATGCCTCCCGAAACCGCATTCTCAACCACCATCGCCACGGCATAGCGAGGGGATTCAAACGGCGCGAAAAGAATCATCCACGCATGTTTCAACCCGTTGCCATACTGCGCCGTACCCGTTTTTCCCGCCATGACGACCCCGTCAACGAGCGCCCGCTTCCCCGTCCCTGTCTCGGCGTGGATGACATCATGCATTCCGCCGCGAACCAGATCGAGATCCTCCGCGCCCCACGCCATCTGCTGCAAAAGCTCGCCGCGTTGCACCTCGCCATGCCACAGGCGCGGGCGATAGACACCCCCACCATTGGCCAGTGCTCCTGTGAACATGGCCATTTGCAGGGGGGTCACCAGTAGCGCCCCTTGCCCGATCGATACATTGGCCGTATCGCCAGGACGCCAGGCATCCCGACGCTCCCGACGCTTCCACTCGTCATCCGGCAACAGCCCCGTCGCCTCGCCCTCCAGTTCAATACCGGTGCGACGGCCAAAACCCACGGAGTCGGCCATGTGATAAAGCCGCCGGTATTCGGAACGTAACCCGCATTCGATAAAAAATGGGTTGCAGGATTGCTCTAGCGCCTTGCGCATTGAAAGATCCCCATGCCCGCGCTTGGACCAGCAGTTGATCTCATGCCGCCCGATGGTATGTACCCCGGTACAAGAGATCACGGTCGAGGAATTCACGCGACCGCTGATCAGCGCCGTCAGCGCCACGAGGGGCTTGAATATACTGCCGGGGGGATACTGCCCCGCAATCGCCCGGTTCATCAGGGGACGTCGAGTGTCCGCGAGCAGTGCCTGCCACGCCTTCTGCGATTGCAGGGCGGTGACATCAAAACGCGGCGTACTGGCTAGGGCGAGGACATCGCCATTCCGAGGATCCAGCACGACGACAGCCCCCAGTCTCTCGCCCAGGATCTCCTCGGCCATGCCTTGAACCTCGATATCCAGCGTCAGCCTGACATCCTGCCCCGAGTTCGGTTGAAGATCCCCGGTCTCGTCATGCTTGAACCCGGAGGCATCAACGCGGATCAGACGCCCTCCGGCACGTCCCCGTAATCGCCCATCCGCCGTTTTCTCAACCCCCCCCTTCCCCTCCATCTCCGGCAAATAATAATGATATGGGTTATCCTCCGTGCTGGCGGACGGATTGGAACGTCCGACATACCCGATCACATGAGCGGCGCTGGCACCAAAGGGATAGACCCGGACCGGTTCAACATAGACATCTACGCCGGGCACCCTTCGATCATTCTCTGCCCAACGGGCAAGCGCCCGCTCATCCAGACCGCGCCAGGCCAGAAACGGCAAAGGCAGACGCCGCTGGACGTGCTGGGCAATATCATCCTTGGTAACCTGCCGCGGAATGCCCAGAATCTGCGACATCTCGTTCACCACTTCATCAACCTTGTCAATCGTCCGCGACCAGCGCCCCCGCTGACGCAATTCCTCGGTATAGATCGCCAGACAATACTGCGGCTGGTTGTCGGCCAGGCAACGCCCGGCCCGATCGAAGATACGGCCGCGGATTCCGGGTAACCGCACCCGCCGGATGCTCTGGCGATCCAGACTGCTACTGAACTCCGAGCTGCGCAGCACTTGAATCCGCCAGAGATGGATGCAAAGCAAGCCAAACGCGAGAAGCATCCCGGTCAACAACAGGCGGATACGCAGGTGGATAACGTCGGTTCGTTCACGCGTTGACACGGTGTTGAGCCTCCTTATCTCCCAGCTCCAGCGCCCGATGCAACCGCGCAAGCACAAAAAAGACCGGTGGCGCCGTGATGGCACCGAGCACCCCACTGCCAGCAATCCGCGCGACCACGACACCCAGGGATACCCCCTGCACGCCTTGGTTGGCAAGCATCGCATAAAGCAACAAGGCATAGAGCCCGGCACCTAATCCGCCGAAAACAGACGCCGTCACCATCGCTTCGGGGAGCACATGCTTGCGACAGGCACCGGCGGACAGGGCCATCAGACACAAGAGCAAACCGGAATACCCCAGCGGCACCAGACTCAATGAATCGATCAGCAGGCCGCAGGCAAACGCACAGACCGCACCGGCAACCCCATGATGATTGAGGGCGTAATACAGCACGAGGCTGCACAATACCGGCCAGCGTGCCCCCCCCAACAGCGTGATTCCTGGCAAGTGCGCCTGCAGCAGCAGGGCAACCAGCATCGAAATCCCCATTAACATGCCAAACATCATTGTTTTTGCTCCATCACCACAAAGGCATACCGAAAAGAGACCAGACTAGCCGAGGGCACCACATCCGCTTGACGGTACAGGCCGGAGGAATGCATACGAACGCCCCCGACCCGTCCCACGGGAAGCCCTGCAGGGAAGACGCTCCCCAAACCCGACGTGAGCACGACATCCCCCTCCTGGATCGCATGCGTGGTCGAAATATAGTTAAGTTCCACCGGATTGGCTGGTGAAAGCAACTCCATCGCCGCACGTCCAATGAGCCGGGCACCCATCCCTCGCATAATCCCGAAGGCCCCGCTATTGGCGGTTTCGCAGGCCACCTTGCAATTCGGGTCGGTGATCAACAGGACATCACAGGTGCGGGCCGTGACGCCGATGGTCCGTCCGACCAAGCCTTCGTCATTGATCACCGCCATTCCCGAGGCGACCCCATCAGCCAGCCCCTTATTCAGCCGGACGGTCTCCCACCAGCCACTCAGATCCCCGCGGGAAATGACTTCGCAAAGCAGTAGCTTATGCGGAGAGAGAATGGAAAAACCGAGTTGGCGGCGCAGGGTTTCATTTTCGATTTCGAAGCGTTCAAGTCGTCGCAGCCGATGCTCCAGCGTGGCGATGCGAACTTCCAGTTGTTGTTTTTCCTCCAGGATACGCTGGGTACGCCCGATCCGCGATACCCATTGCCCGGTTCGAACCACCAGAAGGGAAAAGACATTCTGGAAGGGGCCGATGGAATCGCGACATTCCGCCGACACACGCCAAGCCGCAGGCGCCGGAAGATTGAGCAGAACCACAACCGCCAGCACCAGTCCCCAGATTATTAAGCGCTTCTCTCTCAAACCCCAAATCCCTGACATAACCGATGCGCCCTCCACTCGCGTGGAGATAACGCCCAGCCTCTGTAAGCCCCTTGATAGGGAAGCAAAAGGAGTTTGAGTTTATGAAAGCGAGCACGCGTCAACTCGACGCACGACTCAGGAAATTCAGCTCATTGAGGACCACACCGCAACCTTCGGCCACGGCACTCAACGGATCATCCGCCACATGCACAGGCAATCCGGTCTGCTCGGCAATCAGCTTGTCCATGCCGCGCAACAGCGCACCACCCCCGGCCAGTACCATCCCCCGATCCACCAGATCGGCAGACAATTCCGGCGGACATCGTTCCAACGTCACCCGTACCGCATCAATGATCGACGACACCGGTTCCTGCAACGCCTCGCGAATCTCCTCGGACGTAATGGTCAGCGTCTTGGGAAGCCCCGCCACCAGATCACGCCCCTTAACCTCACAACTCGTTTCTTCGCCTGTCGGATAAGCTGAACCCATCGTCATCTTGATCTCTTCAGCCGTCCGCTCCCCTATCATCAAATTATAAACCCGTTTCATGTATTGAACAATACATTCATCCATCTCGTCGCCACCGACCCTGACGGTACGACTAAAAACGATGCCAGCCAGGGAAATCAACGCCACTTCGGTTGTTCCGCCGCCGATATCCACAACCATGTTGCCCGCCGGTTCCTGAACCGGCAGCCCCACGCCGATGGCCGCAGCCATCGGTTCCTCAATCAGAAATACCTCTCGGGCACCAGCCCGGGTGGCTGAATCCTTCACCGCCCGCTTTTCCACTTCCGTGATGTCGCTGGGAACGGCAATAATGATGCGAGGACGCACCATTTTGCGACGGCTATGGATTTTCTTGATGAAATAACGGAGCATCTGCTCCGTGATCTCGAAATCCGCGATAACCCCTGCCTTCATCGGACGAATGGCAATAATATTGCCGGGCGTGCGCCCAAGCATACGCTTCGCCTCATCGCCCACCGCCAAAACCTGCCGGGTCCCTTCCTTGATCGCCACCACCGAAGGCTCGCGCAACACAATCCCGCGGTCTTTCACATAAACCAGTGTATTGGCCGTACCAAGGTCGATACCGATATCATTCGTAAATAAATTAGCAAACGTGCTCCACATGTGGAGGCCCCCTGTAGCAAACCGAATTTTTACCGAACACAAACTAGCCTCATACTTTGCGACTTCGCTGCCGAATCGTCAAGCCTTTAATAAGATTCGGATTATTTTTGCCAAAGCCCACGGCGTTGTGTAGATTACCCATGGTTGTTTCAGGCAAATAAAAAGATGGAGATCTATGACCCAGCAAACCGTCGCGTTCCTAGGCCCGCTCGGAACCTATTCTCATTTGGTTGCCCGAAAACGTTTCGGCAAGGCCCACATGATTCCGCTGTCCAGCATTCTGGATGTCTGCACCTTCGTCGCCAAGAACAAGGGGACGCTCGGCGTTATCCCGATCGAGAACTCTTCCGGCGGAGCGATCAATGAGACGATCGATATTCTTCTGGATAATAAACCGGTCATTCACATCGTCGGAGAACTCTCGCTTGACGTAAAACTGGCTCATCTCGGACACAAAGGATTCCCTGTCAAACGCTTATACTCGCATTTTGTACCGCTTATCCACTGTTCACCATGGATCGCCAAGAACCTCAAGGGGGTCGAGAAACGCGAGGCGGCCAGCACGGCGGCGGCCGCCGCCATGGCGGCCGCCGACCTGCATGCCGCCGCCCTCGCCTCCCGCAATCTGGCAACGCAGTTCGGCCTCGATATCCTGCATTTCCCCGTCGCCTCGGATATTCCCAACATCACCACGTTCATCGTGGTGACGGGCAAAAGGGACATCCCTGCGGACAGCGTCAAGACGACCTTGGCCATACGCCTGCAGAATCGACCCGGCAGCCTTTACCAATTCCTTGGACTTCTGCATACCGAAGGGATCAACCTTTCCCGTCTGGTGTCACGCCCGATCCGTGGGGTGCGTCAGGAATACGCATTCCTGGTCGACCTGGATGGGGCGGCTGCATCCGACGGAGTCCGGCGCGCCCTCGAAAGCGCCGCCAAGGATTGCGTCAGCATGCGCATTTGCGGGTCCTACCCCTGCCACAAGACCTATAAATCCTAGGATGCACTGACGGTGAAGTCGCAGACGAGGGGCAGGTGGTCCGAATAGGGCACCGCCGGAATCTCGAAATGCTGGACCTTGACCTCCGGGCTGTGAAAAAGGAAGTCAAGCTGCCGTTTGGGCTTCCAGCTTGGAAACGTCGCCTGCCCCGACCTGTTGGCACTTACCAGCCCCGTCGCCCCGAGGAAGAGCGCCGTTTCGTGATCCCCCCACAAGGGGTTGAAATCGCCGGCTACGATGTGCGGTTTGCGCGTGGTCTTGACCATGGCATAAAGCTGCTGCAATTGATGATGCCGGATCCGGAATTTGAGCGAAAGATGCACAAGAAAGACGGTCAGCGATTCCAGTTCCAGTTCGATCACGAGGCGTTTGACCCCTTTGTCGAAGTAGTGGAATTGCTGTTGCTTGATCGTGTCCCGCGTCAGGAATGCATTCCCCTGCCGGTTCAATACCGGAATCCGGTTGATCAGCGAATCGGCATGATATTTTGACATGTAGGCATGGTAATGACCGAGCCGCTCGGCAATTCGCGCCGCCTGGCTGCTGCGATGGCGGAAGGAGCCGGCATCCACCTCGACCAACCCCACGATATCCGGATTCAGCCCCTGCAGGAAGCTGGCGATCACATCCACATTCGATCCCGTTTGCCGCAGATATCCCTGCCAGGGCAGACGAAAGCCGCCGCCGGTTCCATACCGCATATTGTAAAGCACCATCCGCATGCCATTACCCCCTGTCGTCGTTTTTTCCGTATTTCCGCGGCACTAGGACCCGCAGCGCAAACGGCTTAACCACGATATCCAGCCGTTGTGGCGCTTCAACCATTTCTCCATCGACCTGGATCGCGGCCGCCTTCGGACGCTCAATGGTCATGCGTGAGGAACTGCGCGTGACCAACCGCGGGATCTGGCTTACCGACCCATTGAAAAGGCGACCCAGATTGGCCAGCAGCAATGCGAAATCCTTCTGCAAGGCCCCGATAAACTCCAGTTTTCCGTCATCATCCTCTGCATGGGGCGCAATCAAGGCCCCGCCGCCAAACTGCGTCAGATTCGCCACGGTCATGATCATGGGGCTCTTCAGGTGAAGCGTTTCCCCGTCGTCGAAGGTTACGTCCATATCCTGGCGCTCGTAATCAAAAAACTCCTGCACCCCTGCAAAAACGTAAGGCAGGATGCCGCGCATCGGGAATTTCTCGAAGGTCCGGACGAAGGCGGCATCCCAGGCCATGCTGCAGGTCACAAAGAACGGCAATCCGTTGACCAGACCGACATCAATTCGCCGCTCCTCGGCATGAACCAATGCCTCGGCCGCTCTGGACGGAGCCAGCGGGATTCCGAAATGCCGGGCAAACCCGTTTCCGCTGCCGGTGGGAATCACGCCGAGGGCCACGTCGGTGTCGACCAGCACGCGGCTGATCGTACTCACGGTCCCATCGCCTCCGGAAACGAGTATAATATTGACACCGTCGGTAACCGCCCGTTGAGCCTTGGCGACCCCGTCCTCCTTGCTTTGCGTAAATTGATAGGTCAGCTCGGTGCCAGCCACATCCCAATGCATATCCAGCGCCTGGCGGAGCGACGAAAAGCCCCGCGGCAACCCGGACTTCGGATTTATCAGTACTCGCACTTTACGCATCGCCATTCCTTTCCGCTTGAGACCTAGAGGAGCCACAACGAATGATATGCTTCTGGAAGCCGGACCGGCATCCACGATCCCCTAGCACATCAACCTGTGCCAGGTAATGCGCGAATGCGGCTCTGGCAACCCTCGCTGAATCAGTCCCGCCCAATGGACTTCTGCTGTTCGATGCGTTGCTGCCGAGCCTGCTCCCCATCCAGCACGGAGTCGTCATGTATAAAATTCATGACGTCATACGCTAACGCAACCGACCCTACATTTCAAGCATCCAAAATGCAGCAACGAGGCCATGCAAAGGCAGGTAGGGCGAAGACCTCCGGGCAAGCCGACCACCCTGGGTCCCGTGCGAAAAAAGGAGGGTAAGATCTTTAGCGGTTCACTGTGAACGCAAGCGGATACGAGCAGAGCGGCGCGAGCGCGATACTTTTTTTGGGGTTGAAGCTGTGCCAAGCCGTGTATGGCTACCACGACCGCTACCGCGATCCCCCCGGCTTGACCAGTGGTCAATGCCCGATTGACCAACGTTCGTCGTCTTTCAAAAAAAGGGTTACCCAGCTTACACTGGGTAACCCCAACCATTGAATGTGAACCCAAACGGAGGGATGTCACTTACTTGATGGTTACGTCAGCAGTGCCCAGGGTGAACGCATCAAACGTAGTGGACGAAGACATCTCTGCATTGCCACCCTTGATCAGGATGAATGGAAGACAGATCAACGTCAGTACAACCGCCATAATAATCTTGTCTTCACCATCCATCGACTTTGATGCACGAACAGGAATCATTGAGCCATCAACCGTTTCGACAGACTGGAGTTCAACCGAAATCCGGCCAGGTATACCAAGAAACCCTGCCTTTTGGGCGGACGCGATTTGACCGCGGGCACGTGCACCGGCTTTGATCACGACCATATCACTCACTTTCACGTCTTGCACAACAACAAACTCAACCGTATCCCCGGTTTTGTTCGTGCTCGCCGAAACGACGCCAGTCGGCCTCACCATGACCAATGTTCCCGCCGATACTGGAATCCTTTCTTCGGCTTGCGCTACGGGTATAGGCCCGAACGCACACAAATATGCAACCAGTGTAATCGCGCTCGTCATTCTCATTGCCCGACTTGTTCTTCTCATCGTCTTGTTCCTTTCCTTTTGCGTCCAACTATAGGACGCTGTTTTTAAAAGCGAAATCCTACTTTTAACTCTAAAAGCGTATCTCGCAAATCCTTTTCGTTCCGACGTTCAGCAGCGGATACTGAGCCATAAATGCTGCCTGCATACCACCCAATCCCGATAACGCCAAGCAACGCGCCTAGCGGTTCATTACCATCCTTGAATGCCTGATAGCTTGCCGACACCAGGAGCGAATTAATAATAAGCGCACTGACCGCAGACTCGGGATAGCCTGAATAGAGATATCCAAGCCCCGGAACAATGCCCAATACCCCGGCAACGCCTGGGCTTTTCCTTCGTCGAGCAAGGGCTTGACGACTCACGTCCGTCAGGTCATTCACCCTCGCCTCATCATGCGTCACAAGGCCATATTCTTGAAACGCCACAGCGGCTCGCGTCCAATCCTCTTGCTGCGCATAGGTATACCCTTCAAGGAGCTTGGCCCGGGCCGCAAGTTCAGGGCCTGCTTCATTACGGGGCAGTGATTGGCGAGCCATTTCGGGGTTATCGAGGCGGGCGTATGCGGCACTGACCCAAAACTTCAATTCGGGAATGTCTTCAACCGATATCTGTTCGGCTTGCATCGCCTGCTCAGCCCCTCGGACCGCCATCAGGTAGTCTCCTACTTCATAATGAAGATGCATCACGCTGATATGCGCGGATGACACCAGCTTTGAGTCTGGATATTGCCTGAGAAAACGCAAGTACTCGACCAGCGCTTCCTCATGCATTCCCGAACCGTGCAAGTACCGCGCGAAATCCAGAGCCATCGCATCCTCAGATAACCCCTTCTTCATGCTGGCAAGATGAACATCTACGGGATGAATCGGTGCCGTGTTGGATGATATCCGGGGAATGCTCACGTTGGTTGAACCAGGTGGCGGATCGAGTTTCTTCAAAACGCCTGATACATCCGCATAGTCGTACTGCAAGTTATCGTGCCCACAGCGATTCAGCCGATCCGCTGTCGCCAGTGAAGCATTCCAGAGAGGCACTTCAGAATACGCCTCTCGAGCGTATTCAGAGCACGACGGATGCATTCCACATGTACTTGCCTTTGAATGGGTTAAGAATTTTTGATACCGTTCGATCAACCACGTTGCTGGCGTTGAAGGGGAAGCCGATGGTGGCAAGGCATTTGCGACAGAGCAGTGAATAAAGGTGCCGACAGCAAATACAAATACCTGTAGTTTTCCCATAATCGTGGTCGCAATAACAAGGACAATGATCAGCACATATAAAATAACGGTTTCAAATCGGAATGGATATTAGGGAAACGGCGCTCGGAAAACAACGAGAAAATACGTGCCCTTATTGAACGGGTGCAGCGAGCACCACCCGGAGTCCCAAGGTATTGACCATGCGGGAAGGGAACCAGCCACAGCGATAGGCAACACGACAGTACGACGCCGATGAATCCCAGCTTCCGCCCCGATCCACACGATCCAAACCTGACTTCTGAAGCCCGCTGGGATCTGTCGTTTCAAGCCCCTTGTAGCTGTCCTGATACTTGTCATGAACCCACTCCAAAACATTCCCACTCATATCGTGAAGGCCCAGCTCGTTGGCCGCTTTTGTACCCACGTTCTGTGTTTTGCGTCCGCTGTTTCCGCGATGCCATGCCACGGTGTCCAGATTATCGCTGCCTGCATACAGCGTGTTCATTCCCTTGCCTCCACCACGCGCCGCGTATTCCCACTCCGCCTCTGTCGGGAGGCGGTACACAGCCCCTTGTGGCAATCGGTTCGCCTCCCGCTCTCGCCTGGTGAGTGCCTCGCAGAACTTTACCGAATCATTCCAAGACACCTTTTCCACCGGTAAATCATCCCCCTTGAAATGGCTTGGATTCTTGCCCATAAGCTGTTTCCACTGCCGCTGCGTGACCTCGGTCTTCCCCATCCAGAAATCTCGCGTGATATGCACCGTTCGCACCGGGCGTTCATTACCAGAGCCCCCGCTCTCCGTACCCATTTCAAAACGGCCCGCATTCACAAGGACCATCGCCAACTCAATGCCATCCCCAAGATCGATGGTTCGCGTATTGCTGGAAGCAGACGTATTCTCCTTTGGGGAGGGGGATACCTTTGGTTCGAGGACGATATTAGGCGGCAAGACCTTGTCGGGTGGTGGCTTGGGAATGGACGTATCCAGCCGAGCCAGCACAAATTCACCCCCCGGCATGTGTGACGGCGTATCCAAGGGCTCGCAGATGGCACCGCTCGCCAGGTTGTGTTTGACAAAACTGAATAGGTCATAGATACCGAACGCGGGCTCATCACCATAGCGCAGATATTGCAGCAGGCGCGTTGCAAAGGGACTATGCCCCGTGCCTGCATCATCTGGAACCGGAGCCAGATCGCCACTGGTAATCACCCAACGGGAAGGTTTCCTAAAACCAGCCGGTATTTTCCAGTCGGCTTCCCGCTTAGCCCCCGTGCCGCGCAGCAATGCGCCACTGAAACAGGAGTCCGATACCACCAACAGGTGCCTTACCGCGTATTTCTTGAAGTATTCCTGCACAACCTGGGCATTGGATACATAGGCGAATTTATCGTCCTCGGGGGCATCCACAGGAATCCAGAACCCGTTCCTATGTTCATCCATCCAGCCATGCCCCGCATAGTAGATCAGCACGCTATCCTCAGGCCCGAGCTCGGAAATCCGATCGAGTTCCTGCAGGATATTGCGGCGCGTGGCATTCTCATCCAATAAGCGCCGCACCTGACCTGCGGGGAATCCATAGTTGTCTACCAAGGCGTCTGCCACGGACGTGGCGTCATTGACGGCTGTCCTGAGCTTGGCCCACCGAGAGTAATTATTGATGCCGATAATCAGTGCATGAAAACGCGCAGGGTCATATCCGACAACGCCACTCTGTTCTGCAGACAGCACCTTCATGCCTCGCGTATCGCTGGCCTGGGCGAATAAACTGGCTGCCCACAGGGTGAGGGCAGGCACGACAAACAGAACTGGTTTAAATATTTTCATAGTGGGTGGATATTGCCACAGACCGGCGGTGTTCTGCAATTGTTTTGAACGGCACTTGCAGACGATATCGAAACTGGGCGCTTCGTACACGAGATGACGTAACCGGAGCATTCCGGTCCGGTGGCAGTAAATGAGCTCGGCGGGCACCTCACTATTTCGCGAAGATGGTCCACTGGCTGGCGATTTCGGCGAAGTGGGACTGTTTTTTGATCATCATGCCACGGGTTCGTGTCATGGCTTCGTCGAGCGTTTCCTCAATCACGGGGATGACGTAGCTGTCGCCAACCTGCTCGTTCCTGACCTTCAGCGGCGGAAGGCGGGCATCGTCCTCCTGCGTAACAGCCTGTAGTAGCATCTGCTCAACACCGGACGGTTCGCAGACCTCCATGTCCAGCGGCAGCGTTACCCACTGGTTGGCCTGGTGTTCGCCGATGGCGTAACGATCCTTCAGGAGTAACCGTTGGCCGTCAGCCGTAACGTAGACCAGCCGGATGAAACAGGCCCGGTCCGCCCGTACCGCCAGCTTCGGTTTGTCGCCGAAACGATAGGTGACAGGCTCGTCACGGTCGGCACGCAGCTCAACCCGGAGTCCTGACGGAGCCTGCATGGCCTTGTGTAATGCGAGCTTGTCCGCCAGTAGTCGATCCAAATCGGGCGGCTCGATCCTGGCCTTGCCGATCGCGGCGCAGGTGACGGGCTCAATGTAATGCTGGATGGTCCGGCTGCCGGCGCTCAGGATCAGGAGCACGCTCTCTCCCTCCCGCAGCATCCGCCCGCGTACGATAACGGCGGCACTGGCCGGATTATCCGTCATGCGTATGGCTGGATGTGACGTCAGGGTTGCGGAAAGCACACTGGCAAGCTGATGTCCGAAGTCGGACACAAACCCCGTATGCTCAAACTCGATCGGCAGGACGGTCCAGGACTGTGGACGGGCGTCGGGCGGCAGGGAGGCGGTCAATGAAGTCGTCAAGGCGGCGGCGACCTCCTGGAGCGTGCGCGGAGTGGATGCCGACAGGCGTTTCAGGCGCACGTGGATATCGGCAGGATCCGGCAGCGTGGAGGGCACGGGGGGCTGGTCGGCCCAGCGGCTAAGCGCCAGATAGACCTGCAGACTGCTATGGGCATCGCGCAAGGCCGCCAGGGAGGATTCATAGGCGGACAGGGCGTCACGGGCGTTCTTCTCGGCCTCCAACGCACCGGCTCGGACAAACGCCGCTGCCGCCGTGTCGAATTGCCGGGTGGTGCGCTCACGGTAGGCGCGGGCCATGCCGTCGCGTTCCGCCGCCACCGCCACAAACGCCATATCCTTGGTAACGGCCTCATGCAACGTACGTACATTCACAAGCTCCAGGGCGGATTCCACAACCGTGCGGCTGGCATACTGACTCGCCACGCCGCCAGTGTCTTGCTCTTCCTGGTGGTCGATGATCTCGGAGGTGACCCGGCTCAGAAGCGACTGCGCCATATCCCGCATGGCTTCGCGCTTGGCCTGCTCCAGGGCGGCCGCTTCACCCCCCCGCCCGAGCTCAGCCATGCCGCGACCGGTAACCAGGGCGGGATCCTCCGGCGGCGCAATATACCAAGACGGAAGGGATTGAGCGGACGCAGAGTCGGCCAGGTTCAGACAAAACAGGGTCGACAGGCACATTGCACAAGTGCCTACAAAGGGGCTTATAGAGCGTGTTGTCATGCCAGCTACCTTGCCACAGGTGGCAGGCGGCGCGCAAGCGGTTTATGCATCGGATAACGGATATGGGGTTAGAGCCATGCGGAAAGGTGGCCGGGGCTGTTCCGGTCGAGGATGCCGGAGGCAATGAGGGAGTCCAACGAGGCGAGCAGCGTCTGCTTGTCTTGCGGCAAACGCGCCTCGATCGGGATGATGTTGGAGCTGTGATTCGCCCTGAAGACGGTTCCATGCACCTGGAGCTGTTCGACCAGCGCCCGTAGTTCCTGCACCGTCTCGTATTCCGTGGGCATGGCGAAATGGCCATTGGCGGTGTCTGTATAGAGTCGGGTTCCGGGCACGGGAATGACGCGCAATACCGAGAGAAGGCGGGGTTGCATCTGGTTGATGGCGTCGGCGGTATGGGCGACATGCTGACGGCTGCGCGCCCTGCCGCCAAGGCCAAGCAGGATCATGACGGACATCCGCAGCCCTGCGGCCTGGGCTTTCCCTCCAGCCTCGACCATGGCGGATGCCGTTTCGCCCTTGCAGCAGCCCTGGAGTATGGTGTCGTCTCCGCTTTCCAGCCCCATGTAAAGCGTGTGAAGCCTGAGCGTGCGAAGCATGGCAAGCTGCACATCGGATTTCGCCAGGATCGAGGACCCGTTGGCATAAAGACTGACCCGTGCCAAGCGTGGAAACGATTCGGCCAGCAACTGCAGGATGCAGGCAAGCTCATCGAACGGCCGTCGCATCACGTCTCCATCCGCCAGGAAGATCCGCCGAGCGTCCACGTTAAGCGCTGCCTCCTGGCGAATCATGGATACGATCTGGTCGAGAGACCGTTTCATGAAAGGAATGGCCTTGTACATCCCGCAGAACGTACAACGGTTCCACGGACAGCCTTCGTCGATCTGCAGGATCACGCTGTCTGCCTCTGCAGGTGGCCTGAACATAGGATTATTCATATCCGCCCTTCCCGGTATCATTAAAGACGCACGCAAACAATGCCATATTGGGCAGCGGGTGGCAAGCTTTGCGCCTTCGCGTCTTTGCGTCTTTGCGTGAAATATAACCATGGTGTAGGCCTTGGTATTCCGCTTGGGTACGAGCTATTACTCTGCGGAGCGGGTGGAACGGGCCACTCCCGTGAGACGAATACTCACACAGTCAAAGGGCATCGGAATTCACTTTACAATCTGACGCATGGCGTTGTACCTTTCGTGAGCCATCGGTTCGGGAATACTGGATAACCAAGTTCAGACAGGAAGATTGGCGTGACAAACAAAAAGAATGACCTGAGCAAACGGACAATCTCACAGCCTACAGAGATCGAAGCACTGCGCACACGCTATATCGACCTCTATGACCAGGCTCCCGTGGGCTATTTCACACTGTCCAAAGAGGGGCTGATACTGGAGGCCAACCTTACGACTGCCACTCTGTTTGGCACAACCCGCAGCGCACTGGTCAACCAGCCGCTCGCCTACCTCATCCTGAAAGATGATCAGGATCTCTACGACCGGCAGCTCCAAAAGCTCTTTCAGGCGGGCGAACCGCAGGTATGCGAACTACGGCTGACCAAGCCGGGCGGGGCGTTCTTTTGGGCGCATCTGACAGGACGCGCCACCCAGGCGGAAGATGGCGCGCCAACCTGCTACATGGTGATGACCGACATCACCGAGCGCAAGCGTGCGGAGCTTTTCCAAGAGATGAGCAGGAGAATCCTGGATATTCTCAGCCGGTCGGCAGGCATTCAAGCCTCGATCCATGAGATTCTCACCACCATAAAAGTTTCCCTCGGGTTTGATGCTGCCGGAATTCGCCTACAAAAAGGAGATGACTACCCCTATTACGTCCAGGATGGTTTTTCTTGCGCGTTTATAGAGAAAGAGAATTCGCTGGTACACCGGAGCATGGATGGAGGCTTATGCAGGGACGTCAACGGTAAGGTTCTCCTAACCTGCACCTGCGGACTGATCATCGCAGGCAAAACCGACCCATCCAATCCCCTCTTCACGCCAGGCGGCAGCATCTGGACAAATAATTCGTTACCGTTACTCGACCTTCCGGCAGATCAGGATCCCAGGATACATCCGCGCAATACGTGTACCCATCAAGGTTACGCGTCGATTGCCCTGATTCCCATTCGGGGCAAAGGGGAAAATATCGGACTGATCCAGATCAATGACCGCCGACCGGGGCGCTTGACACTTGAAATGGTGGAACAGATGGAGATCGTCGGGGAGTATATTGGCGAGGCTTTGTTGCGCAAGCAGGCGGAGGAGCGTTTATTAAAATACCAGACGTTGCTGGACAAAGCCGAAAGAGCGGGCAAAATCGGCGGCTGGGAATTCGACGTCAATACCATGACCCAGACCTGGACGGACGAGACCTTCCGCATCCTCGAAATTGACCTGACCCATGGCGCTCCAGAAGTTCCTGTGGGCGTGGAGTTCATCCGTCCAGAATTCCGACCCATGGCTTTGGAAGCCATACGGAGAGCCATCGAAAACGGCGAGCCATACGATCAGGAGTGGGAAATAACGACTTTCAAAGGGAACAAACGCCGGGTCCGGGCGGTGGGGCAACCGCATCAAGAGCAGGGAAGGACGGTCAGCGTTTCAGGGTCTTTCCAGGACATCACCGAGCGCAAGCTGGCGCAGAATGTTCAGGCCTTTCTTGCGCAAACCAGCAGTCGCATGGCAGAGGGTCAGTTATTCTTCAATATGCTGGCGCAATACCTGGCTGAAAGCCTTGGCATGGATTTCGTTTGTATTGATCGTCTCGAAGGGGATGGCCTGACCGCCAGGACTGTCGCGGTATGGTGCGACGGCAAATTTGAAGATAATGTGACGTATGCACTGAAAGACACCCCGTGTGGCGATGTGGTGGGCAAGACGGTCTGTTGCTTTCCTGCCAGTGTCTGCCAGTTCTTCCCCAGGGATCAAGTGCTTCAGGATCTGAGGGCTGAGAGTTATGTTGGCGTGACCCTCTGGGGGCATACCGGCAAACCGATCGGACTGATTGCGCTGATCAGCCGCAGACCACTGACGAATCGTTCGCAGGTCGAAGAAATATTGCAGTTGGTTGCCGTACGGACGGCGGGAGAAATCGAGCGTCTTCGTGCGGAGCAGGAGTTGATTCTGGCAAAGGAAGCCGCCGTGAAGGCGAACCGGGCCAAGAGCGAGTTCCTCGCCAACATGAGCCATGAACTGCGCACGCCGTTGAATCCAATTCTGGGGTTCACTGAGTTGATGGTCTTGGCGCACAATCTGACAGCCGAGCAGCGGACGTGGCTGAAACTGGTCAACCAGCGAGGATCTGACCTCCTGCAACTCATTGACGCCATATTGGACCTATCCAGGATTGAGGCAGAGAAGGTGGTCATCGAACGGCGGCCTCTTGCCCTGCGCTCAACGATCCGGGATCTGATTGCGTCGGTGATCCCATTGGCAGCCAAGAAGGGATTACGAGTGGAGCAGGATATCGCGCCGGAGCTGCCGGAAGAGTGTCTGGCGGACGGCCTCAGGCTCCGGCAGATCATCTTGAATCTCCTGAATAATGCGATTAAGTTCACTCCTGCTGGCAGCATCACGATGACCGTGCAGGACGGACGAGCTTCGCGATTGGGTCGTTCCCCGGAAACGGACGAAGCGGCACTGTTATTCAGCATTCAGGACACCGGGATCGGCATTCCCTTAGACCGGCAGGCGGATGTTTTCGAGGCGTTTGGGCAGGTTGATACGCCCAATTCCGTCAATCATGGCGGAGGGGCTGGGCTGGGATTACCCATTGCGAGCCGTCTGGTGGGGTTGATGGGGGGCACGATGTGGTTGGAGAGCCAGCCCGGCAAAGGCAGCACCTTCTTCTTCACGGTCATTGTCGGCGTCAGGGAGGCTACCCCGGGATTGATAACCCTAGATGAAAGCGTGATTGTGGGTCAGCTCAAACCCTTGACAATACTGATTGTGGACGACGACCCGACCAGCGTGCTGTTCGCGGAAACGCTCTTGAATATGGCAGGACATAAAACGCTGACGGCAGGAAACGGCCAGCAAGCCCTGGCGCTCATGGTAGCGGAAGCGTTTGACGTTGTATTGATGGATGTGCAGATGCCCATTATGGATGGGTTGGAGGCAACGCAGGCCATTCGAACGATGGAAAGACAGAGCGGTCGGCACACCCAGGTGATTGCGTTGACAGCGTTTGCCTTGCGCGGAGACCGGGAGCGGTTCCTGGCGGCGGGCATGGACGGGTATCTGAGCAAGCCGATGAAAGTCCACGAACTAATGGCAGCCCTCAATCGGTAGCCATAAAACCAGGGTGAATAGAGTTCTACTCATGCACCGGCTATTGCGCGGACCGGATGGAAAAGAAAGTGTTGCAGGCCGTGCGTTTCGATCTCAATCCTGCCTCGAAAGTGACGACGACTTACCGCGCACGGGTGGGGCAGGATGTCGCCGATGTGACCTTTGAACTGCTGTCGCTTCCCCTGTATGCTGTGGAAGCCTTTTCGTCCTCCGAAACGTCATCATCGCAGAATCACGATTCCTGATCGTGTTATGAGCTGCGCAGCTTGGTAACTTCTACGATCCGGCTGATTATCGCAAAAAAACATGGGGCTACTGCACCGCCTGGCCCACCCCGAGCCCGCCGGTGCGCTGTAGCTCAATGGACACTCATGGAACCGGGGCCGCGAGAACCACGCGAAACCCCAGGCCGCAGTTCCCGAGCGACGGGCCGCAGTTGTAGGCGATAGGCCGCACGGCAGCTCGCGGCGACGCCGCCCCAACCACCGCCGCGAAGCACACGGCCCGAGCCATTCGGTGGCCCCGTCGGATCCGTCACCGACCCACTTGGATAATCCCCGTACCTATCCTGACGCTCACCTTGCCACAGGTGTCAGTCGGCGTGCAAGTGGTGTTTGAGCATAATAACGTATATTATTCTTGATAATCCCAATTATCGTGGTAATTTGTCGACATGAAATATCTAGAACGGCATGTCGAGGTCTTGCTAACGCGTTATGCACGATTGTTTAAAGTCATTATGATTGCCGGTGCGCGACAAGTTGGCAAAAGCACGCTGCTACAGCATTTTCTGCCAGGGGTGACATGTGTTACCTTTGATCCGATACAGGATCCCTACGGTGCCCGGACTGATCCCGATCGTTTTCTCGATACATTTGGCAGTCCGCTCCTACTGGATGAAGTCCAATATGCGCCGGAATTGCTGCCGGCGATCAAGCGTCGCGTCGATGGCAGCGACCGCAAAGGGCAGTATTATCTTTGCGGTTCGCAAAATCTGGCCGTGCTGCGAACGGTATCGGAAAGCCTTGCCGGGCGGGTCGGCATTTTGCGTCTGGACGGCATGACGCTAGCCGAGCAACACGGGCAGGCCCAAGTCAAAAGCTGGCTAGGACAATATTTGCATGACCCTGCGCAATTCGTCAATCAACCCCGCCAGGACCGGTCCTTGATATCGTCTTCCGTTCCGCTCACCACAATGCTCTGGCGCGGGCAACTTCCGGGACTTCTGGAGTTCGAGAATAATGCCGATGTTCCCGCCTACTTCAGCTCGTATGTCCAGACCTATATCGAACGGGATGTGCGCGTTATGGGGAATGTGTCGGATCTGGCACTGTTCGGTCGGTTCCTCCGCCTATGCGGTGCCATGACGGCACGCGAGATTAATCAATCGCAATTCGGCAGGGATATTGGAGTCAGCCCCAAAACGGCACGCCATTGGCTGGATCTATTGGTGCATTCGTACCAGTGGACGGAGTTACCCGCGTACAGCGGGAATACCATCAAACGCCTGAGCATGAAACCTAAGGGGCACATCCAGGACTCGGGACTCGCCTGCTATCTTCAGACGCTGTCGTCGCCGGAGAGCCTGCTGGCAAGTCCCCTGCTCGGACAAATCTACGAATCCTGGTGTGTGGGCTGGCTGCGCAGCCAACTGGCACGTCTTCCGATATCACCGGGGTTATGGCACTGGCGCACGGAGAACGGGGCGGAGGTCGATGCCGTGCTGGAGCAGGACGGCAAACTGTACCCGATTGAATTTAAGGCATCGACGCAGGTCAGCGGTCACGACACACGCGGCATCCAGGCCTTTCGCACCACGTATCCGCAGGCACAACCCGGCGTTATCCTTTTCGCCGGACATGAGGCCTGGTCCATCTCTCCGCACGCCGCCGCCATCCCCTGGAATGCCATCTAGGCTGAAGTTCCGATATAATGCTTCAGTTACGAACCAACGGGACGTCTGGCATATCCTCCCCGCCCTTGTTTCCTAAGGCCGTACAATGCCGCCGCCAACCACGATGCGCGGGATATTAGCTCGGAGGCCTGTGATCTGTTGCAGGCAAAGCATCGCCTCCACCGGACAAATGCTCGGTGTATCGATACTAATTTAACACTCTTGACAGCATGTGAACTTAGATTAGGGCTTGTATCACGTTCTCGTCTGTCACGCTGGCAGCGTCGGCAAATGTCGGCCAGCGACGGACAGCATCCATGACACGATCCAGTTCCCGCCGTGCGGTTCCGATGCCGAATTGCTCAGCCACCTCCAGCAGATCCTTGGCGGTGATGTTCGAGAATTTCCCGCTGACTGCCATCACCCGGGGGTTCGCCCACTCATTCCATTCGCCAACCTGCGTATAGGAGTAGGTGAGATCATATGCGGGCGCAAGCTCCCACCCCCCACCCTGTTTCAAGAGAAACGAGACATTTTTACTGTGGTCATCGGTATTTCTAGCCAAGACGTTGAAGGCCATGCGACGGAAAACCTCTTCGCGGGTGGCGTAGTCCATCCCGAGCTCATTGACGGTCTCGAAGAGCTGGTGATAGCTATAGGCAGCCCGCTGATGAAAAGATAGATGTGCCATCGCGCAGAGGGTCTGCAGATGATGCCTGGTGTTGCCGTCACGGTCGAACCGCCGGGTCATGAAGTGTGCGCGTCCATCATGGCAAAACAGATCGCACTCCATCATTGTAATGCCTGCTGCCCGAGCCATGTTGTGATAAGCCAGTTCCACCCGTCCTGAATCCTGCGTCGCATTGGGCGTATCCCCGACACCGTCGAATTTGATGATCCAGTGCTCAAAGCCATCAGGAACATCGAACTGCCCGGAGCAGAGTTTTCGATTCTTGCGATCCCATCCGATCACAGCCTTGGCCCGTGCTCCGCCAGCGGACGTGCCCACCTGCATCAACTGGTGCAACGCCGCATCCGTGCGAGCATCTATTCCTAAGTCGCCATAAACAGCCCTCCGTGCGCTTTCCACAAGCGAGGAGAGCTCAATCGCGGTGGGGGTCTTCTCCTTCGGTCCGATCACGGGCTTGAATTCCAGTGCGCCCATGCTTCGCTTTCCCATGTACGCCAGGCGATCCAGAACGCTGATCCGACTCCGTTCGATGCCCTGCTCTGCCATCCATGCATCAATCAGGATATTACCGAAGGAATCCGGCAGCGCATCGGCAAGGAGCGCCGGGAGGCGATGATAGCTTTCTTCGGGCAAGTCCGGAAAAACAAACGGTTGATTTGCCCTCCGGATCGGCATGAAAAGCGGCGCCAATTCAATGCCTGTGCGAACAAATCGGGGATCATATTCAAACGCATAGAATCCAGTTCGCGGATCCTTGGCGACAGCCCCGACACGCGCTCCCCAGATCCAGACTTCAACGAGATTGACCGGCTTATACATCAGCCACCCCGGTCTTTTTTCGTGTCGCCCGCAGGCGCGTTTTTCTGCGGTTCACCATCTGCATAGGACTGATGCCGACCTTGGGACCAAGCGTCTCAATCCACTCGTTCCGACCCAAGGTACGCAACACCCGCAGCAATGAAGAAACGGTCGCTCCGGTGCCATTTTCCAGATTCTTCACGGCCTTCAGTGAAACACCACTCCGCATCGCCAGCACAGTCTGGGCAATATTTTCTCGCAGCCTCAACTCGCGTATCCGCTCGCCCAACAAGGCCATAAGATCCTCAATGTTGGCACTCATAACAATCCTTTATAGATCTGATTAACGTATTTATAGTACATAATATTCCTATAAAGGTCTATTTAAAAGATTGACATCAAGATTGACAACGCCGCGGCCGGGGTGGAACCCGGCCCTCAAGATTTAATCGTCCACAGTTATCGTCAACCGACAGGCATAGGTTCCGGTTGACGATTACGGATCACGATTCCAAACACCGGTCACCGGGCGGGCGGGGTGGCGTTTTGGATTTCGGCGCCTAGCTCCGGATGCAGGACGAGGATGGAGAATTCCACCGCCTCCTCGGGCTTGCGATCATTGCGGGACAGGTAGTCGAAGCGTCCGCGCAAATCGGTGTAGCCATCCTTCCAGAACTGCTCGCGTCCATTCGTTCCCCGTGCAAAGACCTTGATATACGTCGTCGGCAGCGGCTTTCCATCCGCCGCGGAGCGGACCTCGATCTGCCCGTAATCCTGGATCAGGCGCACCCGCAACTGGTTGGCGTACCAGGCCGTCGCCGCACGCCGTCCCTTGCCCACGACTTCCACCATCAGGTTGCGTTTGGCGTAATCCGCCGGCAGCGTCAGCTCCTCGGGCTCGCCGTTGGCCTTGATCTTGAGCGTCTGTGACAAGGCCGGACGGATCACCGCGAAATCGGTCGCCCCTTCCGAAAGGAACGGTTTGCGGCTGAACATGAGCTCGATGTCCATCGGGTAGAGATTCAGCGTCACCTCGCCCACCGCATAAGCGGTCAGCCAGAGCTTGCCGGTTTCCACCGCAAGGTCCAGCGAGGGCGATTGCTCCGCCTGCTGGTCGAGATCCTGCTGGCGGTTGGGTTCATCCAGCCCGGCGACCTCCGCCCCCTGCGCTTCGGCAATCGCCTGGGTCAGGGCGCGGAAACGCGACTGCCAGCGAGGCAGCGGATAATCCTTGTACGCTTCAGCCAGCTTTGCGGCGCGCTTGACATCAAGCTGGCGCAGCGCCACCCAGGCGCGAAGGTAATCCACCTGCACCGTCTCGTGCAGATCCTTGTCGTTGATCTTCGCCAGTTCCGCAAACCCATCGGCCAGCCGGTCCTGCAACAGCAGGTAATACACCAGTGCCAGCCGTTGGCTGGCTGGCAATTCCGCCCGGTAGGCCGCCGTCCTCAGGAAGGCTCGGTACTGGGCATCCAGCGCCGTGTTGAGGATCTTGAGCTTTTCGCCGACGGGGTGTACCCGCGGATTGACCAGCGGATCGTACTCCAGATGCTCATAAACCTTCGCCTCGACCGGATCGACCTTCAGCAACGGCGACTCCAGCACCAGGCCTACCCTGCCAGCCAGGCTGCTGCGGGCCAGCCAGAGGCGGGCGCGGTCTGCATCCTTGTGGTGGACGCTGTACGAGAAGGTCGTGTCATGGAACAGCCCACGCGACGCGAGCAGATCGCAGGCCTTTGTGAAGAAACCGCGGTCCTTGAGCCGCCAGGCGATCTCACCGAGATCGAGCCGCCGCAGGTTTTCCTTGCCGAGGAACGCCAGCACATCGTCGGCCGGTGCATATTGAGAGATCCAGGCCCAGGAAGTCTTGTCCACCTCGGTCGGCTCGTTCACCACGTTGAACACCTGTGCCTCGGCCCGGCCGACCACACTTTCGCCAGCGGCCGCCTGGGCCGGGAACTGGCTGAATTGACCCGCGAACGGGAAGACGAAGAAATACTCGATCTTCTCGGTGGTGTAGGGTTCCAGCCGCACCACGCCATCATCGGTCATCACGCCGTTGCGTAGCGGGATCGCCCCCAGCGGCAGTTGCCGCAGGACGTTGAGCACGCGGCGCGAGGCCGTGGGATTGGTCAGTGTGACGCGTCCGCCATACACCACGCGCCGCACGAATTCGCCGCTGATGAATTTCTCGATCTGCTCGTTGCCCTCAAAACGATAGCGGTCATCGGGCCGGAAGAACTGCTGCGCGATCAGCAGCGGACGGTCATCCGCCGCCACCGGCGCGGGCAGGACCTGCTCCGTCACCAGCAGCACGGGAGAGGCAGCCGCGAGGGTCAGGCCGTTCGTGCCGGTCGTCTCGGCCACGGGCTGCGCCTCGAACGGCAGGCCACAGAACGCCAGCGCCGTGATGACATCGGTCAGATGGCGATGCGCCTCCAGCAGGTTCGCGGACAGTGCCTTGCCGCTGGCTACATCCAGCCAGAACGCATTCGCGGAAAGCCGCGCGGGCAGATCCTCTGCGGCCCGCACACGGTAGTAGTTCTGCTCGGCCCATTCCTTGGTCGGCGGCAACGCCCGGTACAGGCGGACCGCCTCACCAGCAAACGTATCCGCAGTCATTTCAAACAGGACCACGCCATCCGCGCCCTCAGACTCTGAGACGTCCATTGTCGCCTCGGCCATTGCGAAACTGAGGGCCGCCTCGGAGGCGGGCGCAGCGGACGGGGCCATCATCGCGTCCCTCTCCTCCATGGGCACAGCGTCTGATTTGCTCGCTTCAGTCAATCCACCCGCTCCATTCAGCCTACGCGAACTCGGTCTCAGTGCCAACTTCTTCATCTCCAGCGACTTGTCCTTGGCTTCCTCAACGATCATTTCGTCTTCCGCAGATCCAAAACCGTCAACCGGCTTGTCCAGATCGCCCGATTGCAAGGCGGTACGTACAAGCCGGGCAAATGCATCGGGATTGGGGGGCAGCAGCTCCCACGCCTCGCGCAGGGCCGCCTGCATCTGGCGGGCATCGCCGCCACGCTTCGCCAGCAGGGCCAGCTCCAGCGCATTGCGCTGCTGCAAACGGTCCAGCCGAAGATCCTCGGTGGTCAGGGTCTCCAGCAGCCAGCGGTCTACAAAGGTCTTATCCTTCTTGCAGGCCAGGGCGGGTTTGATCACCCGTTTGAAGAAGTCCGGATCGTGTTGGGACAGGAAAATGTTGACCTCGTGGCAGGCATACTTGCCGTACTTCTCGCGTTTGGCGGCCTCATCCAGACCGGGCCAGTTCTTGAGGAAGGCGAACTCCAGCACGGTGGCGTTACCGCTAAGCACCTGCAGCAGATCGAAGGCCTGGCCCAGCGTCGTGATGGCTCGGTAGCGGGTCGTCGCAGAATCGGAAAAAGTCACCTGCTCCCCGGCAGCCAGTGACCGGATGCGCTTTTGACGACTGAAGGCCGCATCCGGCTTCAGTCCGCTAAGCAGGCGTTGATCGACGGGCGTGAACGTCTGGTAAGGACGCAGATGCCGGAACTGACTAAGCCCGAACCGGTCGAGCACCACGATATCCAGCATCGTATGTTCCGGCGCGCCGCCGAGCGGGATTGTCACCACGCCATCCTTGTCCGGGACGGCGTTCAGAACCCATTGACTGCCCTGCGGCAGGAAGTCGTAACCGATGTCAACGGACTGGCCCCGCCCCCCGACTCCGCTACCCGCCCCCCCATACACGGACAGTCCCGTTTCGACGGAGGCATCCGCCATGGCCTGCCGTGCGGATGCATAGTCCTGATCGCCCTTCAGCCGTTCCTGCTCGGTGGTGGTCTCGCGCAGTTCCCATGGATTGAGGATCAGGCCGGGACGCTCCAGCAGGGTGCCTGCGAATTTCTCGAGCGAACGCCGCTCCAGCACATAGCGGTATTCATCGCCGATACGACGTCCATTGGCATACTGGGCATAGGGAGGCAGCATGCCGCGCTTGACCGGCGAGGTGAAGCCATAGCCCTCTGGAAATGCCGATTCCGGATCGACATAGCGCGCCACCCGTACCGCGACACGGGTGCCCGTTGTCACGTTGCGCAGGCGCAGGCGCAAGGTGCCTTCCTTTTCTGATACCTCCGCCACCGACGGCAGGCGATTACCCGTCTGCTGCCAGCGCGAGGTTTTCCCGAGCAGATACCCGGAGCCTGCCTCGGCCTCGGCAACATCCAGCCGGATGCGACGGTCGTTCTCATGTGACACGAGCTGGTATTGCCCCGGCTCCATGCCCTCGATCCGCAGCTCCCCATCCTTGAGCGTGACCAACGCCGAGCAATCGGCTAAAATCGTTTCGCCACGCTGTCTGAATAGCGAAACCTGACGAAGATCCACATGACGGTCTTGCGGGTACGGCAGCGAAACGATCTCGCCTGCCTTGAGGTGCAGCAACTCAGGCCATACCACTTCCGCCCCTGTTAGAACGCGATCCAGCCGCAAGTTCCCCGGCCCTGCGACGGTAATCCGCGACAGTGCCGTCAGCGGCCCCAGGACAACCACGCCGTCGGCGTCGGTGCTGGCCTGGATCGATACGGAACGATTGAATCCGGGATGATTCAACTCCAAGGACAACGGAACCGCCTCCATCGGCTCGCCGCTCAGTCCGCGCACCTCAAGACGCCAGCCATCGGCGGCTGGCACCAGGAACACCTGGCTGAGTGTATCCCCGCCACGCGCCGGATTCAGGTCCACGCGCCGTTGATCGTTCAGGGTGATTTCCTCAAGATCCCGCTTGCGTTTCAGCTTTGCCTCGACAGCGACCGAAAGACTGCGCAGGGCATCGGGCACATAAAAGGATTCCGTCCATTCAGTGTTGCGGGCGAAGGTGGCCTTGAACTCGCGGGCCGTGCTGACGCCCTTGGCATCGACAGCGGTCAGCGTCACCTTGACCTCCCCCAGCAGCGCGGGGTCAAGCGGTATGCCATGGATGCGGAAATCGGGACGCAGGATCAGCAGACCCCGATGCTGGCGCGGCAGGTTCTGGGGATCCAGATGGATACCGGCGGAAAAAGCATACACCTCTTCCGGCAAATAGAGCTGCTGCGCACTGCAGAAATCGCCGCTGCGCAGCACGGCGAAGCGGCTACCCGGGGTATCCGTGAACGGCAGCAGCACCAAGCCCTTGTCACCGGCGTTGTACTCGCGCCCATCGACCCAGACGGCGGCATCCTTGACCGTTTCTCCCGCCTCGTTCAAGACCATGACAGCCAGACCCGCCGGGGTCTCCTGGCTGATGGCCTCAAGGTGACCGACATACAGCAGGGCGCGCGAACTGACGCCATTGCCGATCAGCTCGACGACATAGACACCGCGAGTCTTGATTTCCGGTAGCGCGATCCGGTGCCGCATGCGGCGCGACGGCTCGGCCACCGTATCGACCGTGCGCTCAGACGAGGCGATCATGCCATCCAGCTCCACGGCCTGGTCGATCGCCGTCTGCCGGGTGGTGTAGTAGTTGAAGGTCTGGATCTCGAAGACCTTGACCAGCAGCTTGTCCACCCGCTTCACGTCCACGGCCAGCTCCACGGGCTGTCCCGGCTTGAAATAGGCGGGATTCTGCGGGGCGAAATCCAGTTCGATGCGCTCCAACAGGGATCGGTAGGCATCCGGCCCCAGCCGCGAGGACCATTGCGCCGGGGTACCGACACCATGCAGGATCTTGCTCTCGGCAAACACCGCATCCAGCCAGCGGGCCTCGAAGAGGTCCTGGAAGCGCGACGCATCCTCGGCATCCTTCAACAGTTCAATCAGGAACTCGCGCACCAGTGGTTCGTCGTCCCCGATCGGCGGCAGGCTGATTTGCACGAAGGGGGTGTAATTCACATCCACCCAGATCGCCCGCTCCCGTTGCAGGCGCGACATCCGGTCGCGCTGCATATAACCGGAATGGCGCGGCAACTCCAGATAGGCAAGGAATCGGCTGGAATCGTAGACACCCAGTTTACGCTGATGCGCGAGCATGTTATACAACACATTCGCCTTCAGCGAATTATGCATCGGCTCAAGCGGGCCGACGAAACGCCACAGCCCCTCCAGATACGTCACGGCAGCGGCGGAATCATTCGCTAGGTCGGCATCCGGCAGCGGCATCCTCGCCAGCCGTGCATTCACATAGTCGGCCTCACGCAGCAGGGCCGGGCGCTGCGTTGCGAGGTCTACCAACTGATCCGTCGTAAGCTGGTTGTGGATCGGAATCTGCCCAAAGATCGTGATATTGCCGTTTTGTTCCTTATAGTCCAGATCCGCCAGGATCAGCGTGACCAGTCCGGGATAATCCGGACGCTGCAAACGGCGCAGGAAAGCCCGGCGAACATCCGGATTGCCATTCGGATCGGGCAGTAGTTCAAGCCCGCGATCGGTGAGTTTATCGAGTTCGGAATTCGCGTGCTGCCGCCAGAAGGCGGCCAGGCTGTATTGCTCCGGCTTGATGACCGAAGGCTGGCGCTGGCTGGTCTGCTCATGGCGGGCGCGGTGCGAAAAGGACAGCCCGGCATCCTGCTTGAGAAACGCCCAGACCGCCTCGGGCGAGCGATCCATATCAAGTAGCATCTGGCGCCGCCGCATCTCGCTCATCCGCTCGTTCCATTGATTGCGGTTGCGCGAGACCCACTTATCCAACGTCTTCTGGAAGGCGTCGCGATTGCCGGCAAGCTGATAGCTCAGGCAATGGTAGAAAAAATAGTCCTCGGTATCGGGCACCAGCTGGGCGAGGGCGGCGGCGCGATCCCCCCAGGCAAACGCCTCCATGAACTCCAGGTCATTCCCATCGGCCGCCTGCAACGACAACAACGGCAGCATCAACGCACACACAATCGACTTTTTCATGGTGATCTCCCCTTCATGCGAACGAAACAAACACGGCCAAAATCGGCACGCTTACCCTATATACGCTTCTCGTTGGCGATGTCTTCAACAATTCTTTGAATTTTTTATCACCTTGCAGACTAGGGCTCTAGCAAAAGACAAAGGCGACGTCAGCCAAGCATGGCCAGCACCGTCCTGGAGTCATGCGCCGGAACATCGCCGATCTGCGTCTGCTTTTCATCGAGCAGCCGGAGCATGTGGATGACCACATCCTTCTTGTCCTGATCATGGAAGCAGTTGTTCAGCTCAAGCGGATCCTCCTGCAGGTCGAATAGCTCCCAGTCCTTCTCGGCAAACGTAGCTGCCGTTGCCCCCGGCAGGTTCATCGGCTCATTGTACCAGTAGATCAGCTTGTAGCGATGATCCCTGATCCCGTAATGCGCGTAGGCATTGTGGTTGCAGTCCTGGTTCATCCAGTAGCGGTGGTAGGCTGTCTTCTGCCAGCTTGCGGGCTCGTCTCCCTCCAGAACGCACCGCAAGCTATAGCCCTGCATGTAAGACGGCACCGGCACCCCGGCATAGTCAAGCCAGGTGGGGGCGAAGTCAACATTGCTGGCCATGGCATTGACCGTGATGCCTTTCCTGATGCGTTGCGGATACTGGACTAGGAACGGCATGCGAAAAGACTCCTCGTAGATGAAGCGCTTGTCGTACCACCCATGCTCACCCAGGAAGAAGCCCTGGTCTGAGGTATAGATCACGATCGTGTTATCGGCAATCCCCTCGGTCTCCAGCAGGTCCAGCAGATGACCCACACTCTCGTCGATCGAGGCCACGGTGCGCAAGTATTTCTGCATGTAGCGCTGGTACTTGAAACGCTTCAATTCCTCGCTGTTGGCAAAGGTGAACACCTGCCCCGTGCGGCGGCAGATCAGCTTGAAGTCGCGGTAGGCTTCCGGTGTTTTCGGAAACGGAACCATCATCAGGCCCGTCTTGCAGCCAATGTCGGAATACTCCTGCCCCTCGGCCGGAATATAGGGCTGCACCAGGTCAAGATCCAGATAGGTCATGTCCGATTCAACCCGCATGCGGGCATGGACGGCCGCCTTGGCCCGGTTGGCATAATCGTCCTTGAAGGAGGGTGGATACGGGATTTCCTCGTTGTAGAGGTGCTCGTATTTCGGGTGATACAGCCAGGGGCGGTGCGGGGCCTTGTGGTGGCACATCATGAAGAACGGACGGTCCTTGTCGCGCTGGCGGATCTGATCGACGCATTTCTCCGTGATGATTTCTGTGGCATAGCCCATCTCCTGGATGTGCCGTCCGTTCTCAATCATATACGGATCGAAATAGTCCCCCTGATCCGGCAGGACCGACCAGTGATCGAAGCCCGTCGGGGAGTGCTCCGGCCCTTCGCCCAGATGCCATTTGCCGATCATTGAGGTCTGGTATCCCGCCGCCTGCAAGTGCTTTGCAACATGCGAGAGGTGGTTGTTGAAGGGGGTATCCAAGGTAATGACGCCGTTCACATGACTATGCGTGCCCGTCAAGATCGCCGCCCGGCTGGGGGTACAGATGCTGTTGTTCACATAGCAATGGTTCAAGATCGCACCCTTGGCTGCAATCCGGTCAATGTTGGGCGTCTGGTTAATCCCGCAACCATAGGCGGAGATCGCCTGGGCGGCATGATCGTCCGACATGATGAACAGGATGTTGGGTCTGGAATCCGGCATTTCGCGCTCCTTGCCTATAATGTTTATCTTAGCGACTCTGGATCGTTCGGCAAACGCCGGTGGTCAGTCCGTCGGACGTTGCCGAGACCGTTATCGCCCCGGCGGTATCGGTGGACTGGAGTATCGCCAACAGCATCCCGTTGAAGGCCTTGCGATGGGCCAACCGGTAGTTGGTACTGTCAAGCGGATCGCCATTTTCAACACCGACCAGGCGGGCAGGCCCCTCGACCGTCACGGTAATGTCGTGACTGGCAAAGGGCACGAAACGCCCCTGCGCATCCACGACCGTGATTGCTACATGGGCAATGCCGGTGCAGTCGGCTCGGATCACCGTCTCGTCGCTAACGGCACGGATGGCGGCCGGGCTCCCTGCCGTTTGATGCTCATCAACCGCCACGGCGGCATCCCCAACGTAGCCTACGGCACGAAGCACACCGGGACGGTAGGCGACATGCCAGCGACTCTGCATCAACCGGTCATCCCGCACCTGCACCCCCAGCGACACCCCGTCAAGAAACAGTTCCACCCGCTCACAGTTGCTGTAGCAAAGCACAGGAATCGTCACGCCATCGAGCCCCGGCCAGGTCCAGTGCGGCAGGATATGCACCATGGGCACCGTTGTCCACTGGCTCTTGCAGAAATAGTAGGCATCCTTCGGGAAACCGCAGAGATCGATGATCCCGAAATTCCAGCTTTTCGCGGGCCACGCATAGCATTCGCCAAGGTAATCAAAACCTGTCCACCGGAACTCCCCGCAGAAATACGGCAGGGTACGCGTGCGGTACCAGGAATCAAATATCGACATGCGCACAATGGCATTGCCATAAGAGGACTGGTAATGCGGATCGATACCGTCGAAAACCTCATCCGTCGTAAGATCGGGAATATGCATGAGATCGAGCAGCGGACGATCCTTCTGCGCATCCGGCGTAAGATCGTGCGAGGGAGCCTCTCCGCGAGGCGATGGATACCAGCGAACATTACCCTGGTTGCGGTGAAGATCGCGGTACCAGGTCTTCGTCCGATACACACCTCGGGTCTGGAGCGTGTGGGGATGCTCCGACGCAAACATCGGCATGCCGGGAAACGCGGCATGATCCTTCTCATAGTCGAAGCAGCCACCCCCTCCCCCGTTATAGCCAAACACATCCATCAGCTCGCCATAGCCTGCCTCCAGCGTCTCGCGCGAGTTGCAGCAGCCACAGGTCATGGGGCGGGTCGGATCCTCGCGATGGCAGACCTCGCGCAAAGCCTTCATGATCGGAAGCCCCTCGGCCCTGCCTTGGCGCACTTCCTTGATTTCATTACCGACTGACCACATTACAATGCAGGGGTGATTACGGTCGCGGCGGATCATGTCTGCCAGATCCCGCTCCCACCACTGGTCCCAGTAAAGCTGGTAGCCGAACGGCGTCTTGCCGTCACGCCATTCATCAAACGCATCCTCGACCACCATGAACCCGTACGAGTCGCACAGGTCAAGCAACGTGGGAGATGCCGGATTGTGAGCGATCCGGATGGCGTTACAGCCCATCTCCTTGAGAATGCGCAACCGGCGGCGCAGGGCGTCATCAGGAATCGCAGCCCCCAGGCAACCCGCGTCGTGGTGCTCATTGACCCCCCGCAATTTCAGCACCTGACCATTAAGGAAAAACCCCTGATCGGCATCAAAACGGATCGTGCGGATGCCAAATCGGGTATCATAGGCATCCACGGGCACACCCTGCTTGCGGACGTCCACCCGCAAGGTATAGAGCACCGGCGAATCCGGTGACCAGCAGCGTGGGGCTGGAACCCCCAACCTGATGCGGAGTTCATGCCGCCCCTTCGGGCAGCACAGTCCCATCTGCGCCGATTCGCCCACCAGCGTCCCTGTCTCGTCCTGAATGGACGCAAGCACCTGTACATCATCCGCGTCTGTCCCTTGGTTCAAAAGCGTCACGGCACAATCCACCGTGGCCTTGTCCTCGTTGACCTCGGGGGTGGTGACGAACGTGCCCCAGTGGTCGACCCGCAACGCCTCGGCCACGGTCAACCAGACATGCCGATAGATGCCGGACCCACTGTACCATCGCGAATTCTTCTGACGCGAATTATCGACCCGCACAGCAATCGAGGCCGGTTCACCCGCCTTGACGAACGGTGTCAGGTCATAGCAAAAGCTGCTGTAGCCGTAGGGGCGCACGCCACAGAACTGCCCGTTGCACCAGACCTCGCTGTTCATGTAAACGCCGTCGAATTCGATCAACACATGACGGCTCCCTAGGTCGGCGGGGATATCGATCCGCTTACGATACCAGCCCAAGCCACCGGGGAAAAAACCACACGTGGCACCGGACGGATGATCCGGATGGGGAGTCGCCTCAATCGACCAATCGTGCGGCAGATCCAATACACGCCACGCCGAGTCATCAAACGTCGCCGCGATGGCCGATGGAAAATCCCCCAACGCAAAGCGCCAGCCAAAATCAATACATTTGCTATTTCTCATGCGCGCATATATACCCAACCCTTGATCTCAAAACAAGATCTAGTTTCGGGGAACGGGGGAATTTCACTTCGGCGGTCACCCGTCAGGCTTAGAAGGTATTGTTGTTCATCTCGTACGTGATCGTTCCGGAGGTAATCACGGTCGCCGTCAATGACAGCGCGTTGCCCGCGTTGTTGGTCGCCGTGTTGTTGTTCATGATCGCCGTGACATCGCCCACATCGGTCTGCGTCTCGCTGACCAAACCGTCACCGCCATTGTTGTTGGCCGTGTTCAACCGCACCCGTGTCGTGGCATCGCCGGTTTCAGTCAGTGCACTGGCAAACACCCCGTCGTCCCCGTTATCGTTGGTTGTATTACCCCGCACTCGCGCCGTGGCATCCCCGGTGACGGCCTGCGCATGCACCATCAGCCCATCGTCACCGTTGTTGCTGGCCGTGTTCTCAAAAACCCGCACTACAGCGTCCCCGCGCCGTGCCCTGGCCATGGCCACCATCCCATCGTTCCCGTTACCCGAAAAATCGTTCACTTCCGCCTGCACAGTGGCATCGCCCCGCCGCGTCCGCGCCAGGACCATCATACCATTCTCGCCGTTATTGGACATGCTGTTATCAACCGCGATGACGGCAGCATCGCCCCGCCTCGTACGGGCCAAGGCCATCATGCCATTCGCACCGTTATCCGAGAACTCATTCTCGCCAGCCACCACCACCGCATCGCCGTCATCGCTCTCGGCACGGACGCGCACACCGTCACTGTTGTTGCCGGTGACCTGATTCTCCTCCAGAACCACAGCCGCAACACCGAACTGATTCCCCGCTAATGCCGTTATGCCAACCTCGTTCCCCGTTGCGCTATTCCCATCAGCCAACACGATGGATTCACCGAGCGAAACTCTAGCGTATGCATTCAGTCCGGCATCCTGGTTATTGGCGAATTCGTTCTCAACCGCAATAACCGCAGCATCGCCAATCTGCGTCCGTGCCCTGGCACTCATTCCATCCCCGCCGTTATCCACGAACTCGTTATCCATCGCGACAATCGCGGCATCGCCTTCCTCCGCCATCGCCATGGTGTACAACCCAAGCATCTCGTTAGCCGAAAACTCGCTACCCGACACCACCACGGTAGCATCGCCGTGCCCCATCGCAACAGCACCGAGCATGGCCCCAACTTCGTTCTCGCTAAAGGTGCAGGTTCCTGTCGGCATCAGGGCGTACAGGCTGTCGCCGAAAGGAAGGCTATTACCAAACTCATCACGCAGATCGTCGAGTGCTGTTTCCCCGACATATATATTGGCTTGATTCGTATTCACTTCAGCAAGCAACCCACCCGCCCGCGCCCCTACGCCGACGACCATATTGCTGTCGACCCCGGACACGGCAAGCGCCATCAAGCCAGCCATTCCGTTTCCACTGCTGTCAACGGCGGTGAATGCCATGCCGACATCGCCAGCGGCAATCGCTTCGGCACCGATACCATGACCCTCGTTGTCGTGCGCATCAATCCCAGCCATGAGAACAAAGGCGGCGTCTTCCGATTGCACTTGGGCAAGGATGCCATCTTGACCATTTTCATTCGCCTGAACATTGACCAACGCGGCGACGGCATCTCCTTCTCCATGCTGCTCGACAATAACAGAAACCCCATCTTCCGCATTATTGCGGGCAACTGCATCGTAGACGATGCCGACGGCCACGTCATACTCGGCGGAAACCGATAACAGGGTTCCAGCGCCGGAGAATTCTCCCACCTGGTTGTCATCGGTAACCGTACCACCGATCAGGCCGATGGCATTCTGTCCCTCAACGAAAAGAGCGATGCCACCACTGCCATTGCCAGACGCAATCATCGGCCCCATCGGGGTATAATCCAATGGCGCTGCATCCGGGTCGCCGCTCAGCAAGACGGGCAGGACATCGAAAAGGGTATCACTGGATCCAGCCACCCCGATTGCGCTGCCATTTTCGCTATAGATATGTGAGAAGAGTCCGGAGAGCCCATTATTGTTGGCGTGGATATCGAGATATATCCCTATGGCGGTCTCGTCTCCATGGATATCGGCATAGATACCATCCCCCGCATTGCCCGAGGCCTCGAAGGCACCCCATGGCTCACCCGGGATTTCAAAGGAACGATCGAGGTCAAGCGCATCACTTAGCAAGCCAGCCACCGAGCGCAACGGATCCGTCGAGGCGATCAGCCCCAGGGCGATACCGTCGCTGTAAACGCCCATATCGACACCGTCGTCGCCATTGTTATTGGCCTGGCCATCGAGCAGCACGCCCGCCGCGATACTGCCACCCTCGACAAGCATATCGACTCCGTCATCGGCATTATTCGTGGCGCTGAAGCGAGCCATCAGGCCGATGGCAGCCAGCCCTTCCGCAGCATCAACCGTCATCTCAAGCCCGTTGTTGCCGTTGTTGTTCGCCTCGGCACCCAGCACGGCACCGACCGCCAACAGGCCTGAATCCACCTCAAGGACAAGCCCCTCGCCCCCGTTGCTGTTGAATTCGACCGGCCCTGAGGTCAGCGCGGGCAGGGCGGGCAGGTTCAAATCCTCATCCAACAGACCGATTGCATTGAGGCCGAGTTGGGCGACCTCCATGATATTCTCGGTTGAGGCCACCAGCCCGATGGATGCCAAGCCGCCATCCAAAGTTAGGTCAGCACCATCCCCGCCATTGTTGTTGGCTTGGATGTCCAGGAAGATGCCGATGGCGGCAATGTCACCTACGATATCGGCATGGATGCCGTCCCCTGCATTGCCGGTTGCTTCAAAGGCCCCCCAGGGTTCTCCCTGGATTTCAACGGGAGGATCGAGATCAAACTCGGTGTTGACCATATCGGCCACCGCACGCAACGGATCCGTCGAGGCGATCAGACCCAGCGAAATGCCGCTGCTACATACGTCCAGATCGACACCGTCATCGCCGTTGCCACTGACACGGCCATCCAGCAGCACCCCAGCGGCAAGGAAATCGCCGTCAACCTGCATGGCGGCACCATGCCCCGCATTGCCAGCGGCATCGAATCGGGCCATCAGGCCGATGGCGGCCATACCATCCTCCGTGGCGACATTCATCGCAAGCCCGTTGTTACCGTTGTTGTCCGCCTCTGCACCGAGCACGACGCCGATTGAAAGCACGTCGGAATTCACATCCAGCAGCAGTCCATCGCCGACGTTGCCACTGAATACCGAAGGTCCGGCGGACAGGGTGGGAAGCTCCGGCAGTGCCATGTCCGTGTCAAGGAGTTCGATCAGATCGACCGCGAGCTGCGCGACCTCCATGACATTCCCGGAAGCCCCAGCCAAACCGATTGCCAGGCTGCCATCCACCGCGACATGGGCACCATGGCCGCCATTGTTGCTGGCCTCGACATCCAAGAGTAGTGCCGCGCCAACCAGGTCACTCTGCACATCAAGATCGATCCCGTTGCCACCGTTGCCGCTGGCCTGAACCGGTGCGCTGCTGATCACCAGAGACGGATGGTCAGACCCCTCTACTTTAGCCTCTTCAAACCCGAGAGAATCCACCCCGATCAGCGGCGTCCCCACCAGCGCAGCCGCCATTTGATCTGCGGAGACACTGGCCTGGATTCCCGTCCCGCGGTTGTTGTTGGCGCGGGTATTGCCAATGCTCAGCATAGCCAATTCGTCGGCATCCAGACTGACGCGCAAGCCCGTCTCATTCCCGGTGGCGGTATTGTCATCGAGCGTGGCGACGGCCGTGTCGTAATTTCCTGCGGAAAGGGAAATCCCGTTTTCTCCATTGTTTGCAAACGTGTTGCCGCTGGCGTTGACTAGGTACGTGCCGCTGGCACCGGTACCACTGATCCGCGCACCGTCCTGCGTGTTATTGGCGAGGGTATTGTTGGCGAGCAGCAGATCCACATCGCCGCTCCGCTCGACCTCCACGCCGACCAGCGTATTGTGGATGTAATTGCAGCGGATCACCAGTGCCCCGGCGGAGGAATAGATGCCGCGCCCGCCGGGATTGCTGATATCGAACCCACCCACGAATGAATTATCCTGCATGGTGACGGCAGCCGGCGCCGAGCCGGGAGCAACGATCACCGACGGCACACCGCCCCCGAAGAAATGCCCACCATTGGCCGGGATCATGCACCCACTGCCCATCAACAGCACACCCGGATTAACCACGACGGACTCGTTGTAGTTGCCGCCGAAGACATAGACATGCTGCTGACCGTACGCTGCATTCACGCCGTTCTGGATCGACCGCTTCGGATCCTCGGCGGTGCCGGTAGCCCCATCGTTCCCGTCGGGGCTGACAAACACAACATCCTCCATCACCACAACAGTTCCATCGGTGCGGGTGTTGCGGGTGACCTTCGTTTTCGTCTCAACCACAATTCCACGCAGATCGGGATCGGCGATGTAGCCGGATTCGCGGGACTGCACCTTTGGGTCGCGCATCACCATCTCCGTCAAGCGCTCGGCCAGACCGCCCTGCCGGACGCGGTGGTGACGCAGGTTCCGCCACAGGGCCAGACCGGAGGGTTCAAGCGGGAGGCGCACCCGCATGCCAACCAGGTAGTCGGTCATGTTCAGGTCATCATCCTCGTAAACGTGGGCGTCGAGGGTTAGCAAGCCATCGAACATGCGTACTTCCATGCGCGCCTTGCCACCCTTGAATTCAGGACCGAAAGGATTGTCAAAATATTGATAGCCAGCGAAAATGCGGGTTTCACCCCAGTCCTCAAGCATCGGCAACCGCCAGCCGATCTCGGTGTCGAAACCTTCCAGGGCGGATTCGTAGCGATCATAAATCTGCCAGCTTGTTTCCGTGAACACCGTACGCTGGGTGGTCAGGCGCCATCCGTAATCCTGATTCACCTGGTTGCCGGTGGCATAGGGTTCAAACCAGTTGTCGACGTGCCGCCTGACAAATTCAGACTGCTCGACGGATTCCATCCGGACGGTATCGATCAGGTACATATCCTTGTTGGGCAGATAGTAGTTGGCCCGCGCATCAATCCGGTCGCTCAACAGTTCCAGCCCAAGACCGATCTGGTCGAAACGGTTGTTGTTGGCCGACCAGCGTCCGTCATAGAACACGTTGGCACCGAGGATATACGAACCGGGCCAATCCAACTGCTGCCGCAGGCCGAGTCCGATATTGGTTTCCTGCTGATCGCTGTCGCTGGCCGATACCCGCGGATTGAAGAAAAGCAGCCCTTGGTCATAGCGATGGATCGGCAGCACCAGATCGCCCTGACCGAAGACACCCTCCTCCCCCGTGAATACACCGAGGGTAACCGGCGCTTCTAGAGCCTGTGTCCCGGAGGCGATCAATGCAACGGTTAGAAAACACGCGGGTATCCTTTTCATCGTGACTCCTTTGGTTCTATTACAGAAGACTGGTAATATCTCTACAGACTTCTAAACTCTATGCCGACACCGTATACGCCAAAAACGTTCGATTTGCAAACATATAGATTGATAATCTGCTGGCGGAGATATACGTTCTGGTCATGAGTGAAGAACCCCTGATCGGCAAAACACCGGAGGAACTGGAGGCGATCGTCACCCGTCTGGGACTTCCCTCCTTTTCGGGACGGCAGCTCTGTGAATGGCTCTACAAGAAGCCTGCGCGTTCGTTTGATGCGATGACCAATCTCTCGCGACAAGCCCGCCAACGGCTCAGCGACGGGTTCACCCTTGGCCTGAACGAGGCCACGAAGGTCCAGACGTCGGCCGATGGCACCCGGAAATACCTTTACCCGACCCGGCAGAACCGGTTTGTCGAAGCGGCCTATATTCCGGACGGGGACCGCGCCACGCTGTGTGTCTCCTCGCAGGTGGGCTGCAAGATGGGCTGCCTGTTCTGCATGACCGGCAGGCAGGGCTTCCAGGCCCAATTGTCGGCGGGCGAGATCCTGAACCAGATCCTGAGCCTGCCGGAACGGGAGCGCCTGACCAACATCGTGTATATGGGCATGGGCGAACCCTTTGATAATCTGGACAACGTGATGCGCAGTCTCGAGATCCTGACGGCCGACTGGGGGCTCGCCTTGAGTCCGCGCCGCATCACCGTGTCGACCATCGGCCTGATCCCGGGCATCCGGCATTTCCTTGCGCATTCCGCCTGCCATCTGGCCGTCAGTATGCACAACCCGTTCCATGACGAGCGCCAGCAGTTCATGCCGGTCGAGAAGGTCTATCCCATCGCCGATGTCGTCGACCTGCTGAAGGCCGGCAACACCGACCCGCAGCGGCGGATTTCCTTTGAGTACATCATGTTCAAGGGCATCAACGACAGCCCCCGGCATGTTCGCGAAATCGTGCGACTGCTGGGCGGCCTGAGCTGCCGCATGAACCTGATCCGATTCCATCCCATCCCGGACACCCCGCTGGAAAGTTCACCGGAAGGTACCATCCAGGAATTCCGCGAGGCCCTGGTCGGCAAAGGCATCCGAACCACGGTGCGCGCATCACGCGGGGAGGATATCCTCGCCGCCTGTGGATTGCTTTCAACAGGGGGGAAGTCAAATCTTTCGCCATCGGCACCACCATAGGTTTTGTGTCCTGTGCGCTTAATCGGTCTGCCTGCGCACGTTCAATATGCCGTGAAGAAATCAGGTGAAAAATCTGGTTGCCTTTTGTTTTTGCGGTTGCATACTGTCTTCCATGAAACGACGTATTCCATACGCGGTAGCGAATTACGAGAAACTGATCCGGGAGCATTTCTATTTCGTGGACAAGACCCGGTTCATTCATGAACTGGAGAAATACGAGATCCCGGTGTTCCTGCGCCCGCGCCGCTTCGGCAAGAGCCTGTGGTGCTCGATCATGGAGTGCTACTACGACGTCAACCGCAAGGATCGGTTCGGCGAACTCTTCGGCAATACCGATATCGGGCGGAATCCGACAACTGCGCATAATAGTCATCTGGTCATGCGGTTTGATTTCTCAAAGGTTGAAGTGGGTGCGGATTACGGGGCCATACGGGAGTTCTTCTTTCGTGAATGCCGTAATTCCTTTTCACGATTCCTTTCAGACTATGCCGACTTGCTGGATGTCGATCTGAAAGATGTTGCGCATGAAGCGTCGAGTGCGCTATCCACCCTTCTGACAGAGGTCAAGAATGGCAAGCGTCCCCCCGTCAATATCATTATCGACGAGTACGACAACTTCACCAACCAACTCCTGACGACACATCAGGACGCACTCTACAAGGAACTGACGACCGGGGATTCGTTCCTGCGCACCTTCTTCAAGGTGATCAAGGCCGGGGTGGGGGATGGCGTGGTCGCCCGCGTGTTCATTACGGGTGTGCTGCCGGTGACGATGGACGACCTGACAAGCGGTTTCAATATCGGGCAGATCATCACGCTCAAGGAACACACGCTGGACATGATGGGCTTCACGCAGGCGGAAGTGGATGGCTATGTAGATGAGATTTTCAATGATCATGGATTTCCTGATTCACTCAAGCTGCGTGTGCGGGATGATCTGCGGATCCATTACAACGGCTACCGTCTTCTGCCGGAGGCACGCGAGACGCTTTATAATTCGACGATCTGCAATTTTTATCTGCACGCCCTTTTGATCAACGAAGGGGGAATCCCGACCGAGACGATTGACGACAACCTGCGCACTGACATCAACTGGCTGCGGCGGCTGTGCGGGACCGACAAGGAGACGCGCGAGCTGGTCGAGACGCTGATGCTTGACGGGGAGCTGCCAGTGGACCCGGCAATGCTCAAGAGCAACTTCAACCGCGAGCGGTTTATCGAGAAGGCCTTTTTCCCGTTGAGCCTGTATTATCTGGGAATGGTGACATTCCGGGATCGATTCAGCCTGGAGTTCCCGAATCTGACGGTGAAAAAGATCTTCACGGAGTATTTCAACGAGCTTGAGCATATCGAGGTGTCGATGGGCTACACGGACATGTTCCGGCAGTTCCTCAAGGATCACGACTGGGCGGCCCTGTTTGCCGGCTATTGGAAACAGTATGTCGGGCAGATTCCAGCGCAGGCCTTTGACAAGGCCAACGAGAACCTGTTCCGGACGACCTTCTATGAGCTTTGTACACGGTACCTCTCACACTACTTCATGTTCGCGATCGAGGTCAACCATGCCACGGGCCGCAGCGACTGGGAGGCGATCGGGCGTGCAGGAACCGTGTTCGAGAACAAGGCGGACCTGATCGAGTTCAAGCATTACCCGAAGGAAAAAGCGGCCAGGCTGGGGGTCATGGGCTGGACCGAGCCGCCGACCGACGGGGTCGAACAGGTCAACGCCTATGCTGCCGACCTTCTGCGGCGCTACCCCGAGCTGACCATCACCCGCCACGTCGCCTGCACAGTCAGCCCCGCCGACTTCCGGTTTTTCAGGCTGTGATTGGTCACAAATCGAAGGATTCGGGTTTCAACAAGATCCCGTTTTTTATGCGTGTAATAGGAACGGAAATTTGTTAGGCATGTATCTCTGAAATTTACATTACCAAGGAGTCACACAATGGAAACACGCAGAATCGGCATCATTATGAACGGCGTCACCGGGCGCATGGGCACCAACCAGCACCTCGACCGCTCCATCGCCGCGATCATCAAGCAGGGCGGCATCCGCATCGGCAGCGATTTGACGCTGATGCCCGACCCCATCCTGACCGGACGCAATGAGAACAAGCTTAAGGCGCTGGCCGAGACCTACGGCATGCCCGCCTGTGGCAAGCCTTTCGCCTACACCACCGACCTGCAAGGGGCACTGGATGGCAAGTACGGGCAATACGATATTTTCTTCGATGCCTCGGGCACGCTGCAGCGGGCCGGTTTTGTCGAGCGGGCCGTCAAGGCGGGCAAGGCTATTTACTGTGAGAAGCCCACCGCCGTCGAATCCAGCGAGGCCCTGCGCCTGTCACGGCTGGTCGAGAAGGCCGGCCTGAAGAACGGCGTCGTGCAGGACAAGCTCTGGCTGCCGGGCTTCCGCAAGCTCAAGATGCTGCAGGAGATCGGCTTCTTCGGACGCATCCTCTCGATCCGCGGTGAATTCGGCTACTGGGTCTTCACCGGCATGGATCTGGACCAACCCGCCCAGCGGCCGAGCTGGAACTACCGCGCCGAGGATGGCGGCGGTATGATGATCGATATGTTCTGCCACTGGCGCTATGTGCTGGATCATGTCTTCGCTCCCGTCAAGCGCGTGGTCGCCTATGGCAATACCGACATCGCCCAGCGGCGGCACGAGGACGGAACCCCGTTTGCCTGTACCGCCGATGATTCGGCCTACGCCATCTTCATCCTGGAGGGGGGCCTAGTGGCCCAGTTCAACAGCTCCTGGTGCACGCGGGTACGGCGCGACGACCTGCTGACCGTGCAGGTCGATGGCGAAAAGGGATCGGCCGTCGCCGGCCTGCGCGAAGTCTGGGTGCAGGGCGCGGCGGAAACGCCCAAGCCGGTCTGGAATCCGGACATTGCCCAGCCGATCGATTTCTACAAGGGCTGGCAGCCGGTGCCGAACAACATCGCCTACGATAACGCATTCAAGATCCAGTGGGAGCAGTTCATCCGCCATGTGGCCCTGGACGAACCCTGGTCCTATTCGCTGCTTGAGGGGGCCAAGGGTGTGCAGCTCGCCGAGCTGGGCATGCAGTCGTGGAAGCAAGGCAAGTGGATGGACGTACCGGAGCTGAAGGCATGAGAAACGTAGCACTGGTGACGGGCGGCACCCGCGGGATCGGACTGGGCGTCGCCCAGTCCCTCGCCGAGGGTGGGTTTGATCTGGTTCTCTGCGGCATGCGTGAGGCGGCAGCGGTCGACGACACGCTGCAGGGCCTGCGCAAGCTCGGTGCCGAGGTCCTGTATGTGCGCTGCAATGTGGCTGAACCGGGGGATCGCGCCGCGATGCTGACCACCATCCGGTCGCATTACGGACGGCTTAACGTGCTGGTGAACAACGCCGGCATTGCCCCGCGGCAGCGGCTGGACATCCTGGAGGCGACGGAGGCGAGCTTCGAGGAGGTCATGCGCACCAATCTGCAAGGTCCCTATTTCCTGACCCAGGCGGTGGCCCGCTGGATGGTTGAACAGGAGGCGGCAAATCCGGCCTGGCGCGGCAGCATCATCAATGTGTCGTCGATCTCCGCCACGGTCGCCTCGCCCAGCCGCGGGGAGTACTGCCTATCCAAGGCGGGCGTGAGCATGGCGACGCAGCTCTGGGCCGTGCGCCTGGGCGAGTTCGATATCCCGGTTTATGAAGTGCGGCCGGGCGTTATCGCCACCGACATGACCGCCGGGGTGAAGGAGAAGTACGACAAGCTGATCAGCGAAGGGCTCTGCGTGCAGAAGCGCTGGGGCACCCCCGCCGATGTCGGTCGTGCCGTTGCCGCGCTGGCGGCTGGCGGATTCCTCTACTCGACGGGACAGGTGATCATGGTGGACGGGGGCCTGACCCTGCCACGGCTCTAGCGAGGATGCCATGAAACCGCGCATGCTGCGAATCAACCGCAACCTGTCGATCAACATTATCCCCGTACATACCCTGGTCATCGGATCGGGGGCGGCCGGGCTGAATGCGGCGGTTCAACTTCGGAATCAGGGCATCAGCGATGTCCTGATCATCACCGAAGGCCTCAGGATGGGAACGTCCATCAACACCGGCAGCGACAAGCAGACCTATTACAAGACCAACATGTGCGGGGCCGATGCGGATGCGCCGGTGACCATGGCGGGGAATTTCTTCAGTCCGGGCAGCATGCATGGCGATCTGGCCCTGGTCGAGGCGGCCGTTTCCGGACGCGCCTTCCTGCATCTCGTCCAGCTCGGCGTCAAGTTCCCGCAGGATCCGTATGGCCAGTTCATCGGCTACAAGACGGACCATGATCCGGCGCGCCGGGGAACCTCGGTCGGCCCCTACACCTCGCGCGATATGTGCCGGGCGCTGATTGCCGACGTTAAACGGCTCGGCATTCCGGTCCACGAGCAGACCCATGCCGTGAGCCTGCTCACCGTCATGGAAAAGGGCGGCAAGCGCGCGGCGGGGGCGCTGGCGCTCAATGCCGAAGGCAAGTTAGTGGCGTATGCGGCGGAGAATGTCGTCTTTGCCGTTGGCGGGCCGGGCGGACTTTACCAGACCAGCGTTTATCCGGTCGTGCATACCGGGGCGATCGGCCTGGCGCTGCAGGCCGGGGCCCGGGCCCAGAGCCTGCCCGAATCGCAGTACGGGCTGGCCTCGATCAAGTTCCGCTGGAATGTCTCGGGCACCTATATGCAGGTCATCCCGCGTTTTGTGTCCACCGATGCCAACGGCACCGGCGACCCGCGCGAGTTCCTGAACGACTATTTCGAGGATCCGTCCGCGCTCTTCAGCAGGATCTTTCTCAAGGGCTACCAATGGCCGTTCGATTCAAAGAAGATCGAGGGATCCTCGATCATCGACATCCTGGTCTATATCGAGACGGCCTTGAAGGGGCGGAGGGTCTTCCTGGATTTCCGCACCAACCCGCAGCATTTCGACATCCCGGCGCTGCAGCGCGAGGCGTACGAATACCTGGAGAAGTCGGGAGCCTTCCAGGCCACGCCCATCGAGCGGCTGCGCCACATGAATCCGGGAGCCATCGCACTCTACGCCGACCACGGGATCGACATCACGCGGGAGATGCTGGAAGTGGCGGTCTGCGCCCAGCACAATAATGGCGGGTTGGCCGCCAGCCCCTGGTGGGAATCCCTGAACATCCGGCATCTCTTCCCCGTGGGCGAAGTCAACGGCTCGCACGGCGTGGCCCGCCCCGGCGGCAGTGCCTTGAACAGCGGCCAGGTCGGCGGCTTCCGCGCGGCGGAATGCATCGCCAACCGCTATGCGGGCAGCGACCTCGATCCCGAGGCCTTCCGTGCGGTGGCCTGCCGCGCGGCCGAGGACGTTTCGGCCTTCCTCCAGCGCTGCACCACCGCGCCGACGGACTGGCGCAAATGCCGGGCCGAGCTCCAGCAGCGCATGAGCGCCTATGGGGCATATATCCGCTCGCTGGACGGCCTCAAAAAGGCGGAGTCCGACGCTCGCCGGCAGCTTGATCGGCTCGAACGGGAAGGCTGCCAGGCCACCACGCTGACGCAGCAGATCCAGGCCCTGCGCAACCGTCAGCTCTGTTTTGCCCATCACATCTATCTTTCGGCCCTGCGCTACCAGGTCAAGAGCGGCGTGGGCAGTCGCGGATCGGCCATGGTGCTCGATCCCGCAGGAACGGCGGTCCACCCACAACTGGACAAGGCGCAATGGAGTGTCCAGGCCGAGAATCCGGACTTCCGCGACAAGGTGCTGGAGACGGTCGTGGACAACGGAAAGATCCGCCACCGATGGGTCAGGCGCCGTCCGATTCCCGATAGCAACCTGTGGTTTGAAACCGCCTGGGCCGATTACCGCCAAGGCCGGATCTACCAGACGCCATGATCGCCATCCTGATCTATCTCTTGCTGGGGGTGCTCGCCTACACCTGGGGCATCTATCCCCTGCTGCTTTGGCGCCCCCCTCGGCGGCCCCCCATGCCAGTGCCGCCGGTCGGTGAAGCGGCTGCGGTTCCCCAGCCCCATCTGGTGATCCTGATCGCCGCCTTCAACGAGGGCGAGGGGATTGCCGCACGCATTCACAATCTTTTCGACACCGACTATCCCGCCGATCGACTGACCGTTCTTGTGGGCACGGATGGCTGTACCGACAACACCGTCGCCGAGGCCCGCCGCGCTGCCGGGGAGCATTCCCGGGTCATGATCCATGCCTTCGACACCAACCGGGGAAAGACCGCCGTGCTGCGCGATCTGGTGCGGGAGGTGGGACAGATGCCAACACCGTTCCAGGATCGCTGCCTGCTGGTCTTTACCGATGCCAACACCCGGTTCCGGCGCGATACGCTGCATCACCTGATCGCCCCGTTCCATGACCCGGCGATCGGCGGCGTCTGCGGCCGGCTGGTTTTCAAGGGGGCTACCGGCAATGAGGAGACCGCTTACTGGGATCTGGAGACGCGCTTGAAGCGGCATGAATCCGCGCTCGACTCCTGCCTCGGTGCCAACGGGGCGATCTACGCCATCCGGCCCGACTGCTTCTGGCAGGACATCCCGGAAAATACCATCGTGGACGATTTCGTCATCGGCATGAAAGTGCGCGAAGCCGGACGGCGCATGCATTACGAACCCGGGGCGGTGGCCGAGGAGGAGGCACCGGCACTGCGCGACGAATGGGCCCGCCGGGTCCGCATCGGGCGTGGCGATTACCAGGCCGCCCTGCTATGCAAGGCCTGCCTGCATCCCCGGTACAGGTATTTTGCCTGGAGCTTCTGGTCGCACAAGATCCTGCGCTGGTTCACCCCGCATATACTGCTGCTCCTGCTCGCGCTGGCCGCCATCATCTGCCTGACCGGGCTGGGGGGGGGCGGGACGGTGCGTCTTGCAGCCGTCATCTGCCTGGGTCATACTCTGCTCATGACCGCCGCCATGGCCGGACGCCTCTGGCGCGAGATTCCCGCCGCCAGTCGCACCAGCCTGGTGCGGTATTGCCGCCACGCCGATCATTTCGTCACCATGCAAGCCGCCCTGATGACGGGCTTCATCCAAGCCTGCCGCGGCAACCTCGCAGGCACTTGGCAACGCACCCCGCGAACCCGCGCAAACTCGGCCTGAACGCCATCTTCTCGGGAAATCACCTTGCCTAGGGGTGGCGATCATTATATATTGCGATGCATGAAACCTATCACCACCAGTGTCTATACCTTCAGCAACCTGATCGAGGGGTGCTTCCTATACGTCGATAAGACAGCAGCCATTGCCGATCTGATCAGTGCCCCCAGAGGCCAGTACTTCCTTGCCCGCCCGCGCCGCTTCGGCAAATCGCTGCTGATCAGCACCCTTAAGGCGATCTTCCAGGGACGGCGCGAGCTTTTCGAGGGGCTGCATATCGCCTCCACCGATTACGTGTGGAAACCCTATCCCGTGATTCACCTGGATATGGGCAGCGCGGCGGCACAGACCCCCGAGGAGCTGGAGGCTAAACTGCTGCAGGAAATCCGCTACAACGCTCAGCAGAACCGGATGGACATCGAAACCACGACGGCAGCCGCTGGATTCCTGGCCTTGATCCGCCAGCTTGCCGAACGCGACGGGCAGGTCGTGATCCTGGTTGATGAGTACGACAAACCCCTGCTCGGCCACCTAGGTCAGCCATCGGCCAAACCCATCCAGACGGTGCTCAAGCAATTCTACAGCGTGATCAAGACCACTGAAGCCAATCAGCGCTTCGCCTTTCTCACCGGGGTGAGCAAGTTCACCAAGGTCTCGATCTTCTCCGATCTCAATAACCTGACCGACCTGACGATGGATCCGCGCACCGCCACCCTGCTGGGCTACACACAGGACGAACTGGAGGCCAACTTTCCCGACTACATCGCGCGACTGGCCGGAGCCATCGGCCGGACCACCCCCGAAACCCTCGAGGAACTGCGCATCTGGTACAACGGCTACCGGTTCGAAGAGAACGCCCAGACGGTCTATAACCCGGTGTCGGTCATGAAGTGTTTTGACACGCAGAAATTCAAGAACTACTGGTTCGAGACCGGCACACCGACGTTCCTGGTGGATCTGCTGCGGCAAAAGCCGATTGATCCAACAGGGATGACCGCCGACGAGGCCGACTTCGGCACCTACGATCCGGAACATCTTTCGGTCTTGCCGCTACTGGTTCAGACCGGCTATCTGACGATCAAACATGCCGAGGGTCCGCTGGGAGCACTGACCTATTCACTGGGCTACCCCAACCGTGAAATTGAACTGTCTTTCAGCCGCAGCCTGGCACAGGGATTCACCCACCTGGCTCCGGAGGATGTGACCAGCTCCCTCCAACGAATGATCGCTGCACTTCGGGAAAATCGCCAGGCAGACATGCTGGATACGCTCAAAGGTTTCTTTGCGAATATCCCTAACACGATCTCAATCAATAACGAAAAGTACTACCAGACGATCTTCTTCACGGTTTTCAAACTCATCGGCGTCAGCATCGAGACGGAAGTGAGCACGAACATCGGCCGCATAGATGCCGTGGTCAAGACCGCATCCCGCATCATCCTCTTCGAGTTCAAGCTCAACGGCACCGTCGATGAGGCCATGGCGCAAATCCGCGAAAAGCGCTATGCCGAGCCATATCTCCACGACGGACGCCCCATCACCCTAGTGGGCGTCGAATTCTCGGCAATCACGCGGAACCTGGGTGCGCATCGAATCGAATCCCTGGACGACGGCAGTGAACCGGAACGAACGGTGATACGCGAAACCGCAGGCGAGCCCTATGCCACGGAGGCCGAAGCCCGCTGCGCCACTCATGAACGCGAGCGCATCGCCCACCGTCTGCAGGCCAAGGGCATTCCCGCCGATATTATCGCCGAAGTGACCGCACGCTAAGATCCCCGGAACGAGTGGGTGAGGCTGCGCCGAGCCGCGTATGGCTAACCAACCTTAATCTTGCGCCCTATGCTTGTGCCCTGATCTTGACCACATACCATCCCCTCAAAGAAGCTCACGGGGATAGCAACGTGTCTGGATCGGAAAAAATCAAACCTTTACAAGTACCTGATCTAGTACTATATTTAGGCCATTGATTAATACTTGGGAGATGCAACATGCTGACCATTGCAGCACAAGAAATCAAACGTTGCGGAATCGGAGTTGTCGATTTGCCGACAAGGGATGCGCCCGTCCATGTCATCAGGAACAATCGTCCGGAATTTGTGATCTTGCGCGAGGAGGATTATCAAAACATGCTTGAAGACCTTAGCCTTGCCAGGGTTGCAGCCTCCGAGGCTGACCTCAAGGCCGGACGCTTCACAACAGGCAGTTCCGCCGATCTCATGCGCGATATCCTGGAACCGGAGTAGGTCGTAATGGTTCAGCTCACATGGACACAAACCTTCACCCGCACTGCTCGACGCCTCCTGCGTAAGAACCCAACGCTCCAGAGCGAATTTCAAACTGTTCTCGAACAGCTTGAGACCGATCCCGCGCACCCGCGCCTACGCCTTCACCCTCTCAAGGGACGTCTTCAGGGCAAACATGCCGTCTCGCTGACCTACAGCCACCGCATCATCCTGCTGCTCGCGCTCGACCAGGGGAGAATCACGCTCCTTGACGTCGGCACCGAAGAATCAGAAGCCTGTCCCTAATCAACCGTTGCCATGCGATTCTCGGACTATTCTCGCCTGTATTGACAACCCCGCTCGAATTGATGGGAGGGATGGAGCCATGACCCGGGAAACCGACCCCATGGAGCTGATCCGCGAAAGCCGCATCCGCATGTCGCACGCTGTCGGTAACGACACACACCGTCTGGTTGCGGAACTGCGCAAGCACGAAGGCAAGTATGCCCCGCAAATCGCCCGCTACCAGCACTCGCATCAGTGCGTCGCGGAAGATCAGGCAACATACGGCAAATCACATCCGCAAGCACACCATTCACACAAATAAAACGACACGTCTCGGAGATCCGTGCCTACGGTATCCCCAGTAGGTGCATATCTCCGAGATGCATCACGCCCCACCTGCATGACCCTCGCACACGAAACCTGTTCCCAGCCTGTAGCCCGCTCGCAGCTTGCCCGCCGAAGCTGTGGCGAAGGCTGGGCCACGAGCGCGGCTTCCGCGTTGCAAACGAAAGGTTGTTTGGCCCGGCAGTATGGCGCAAAAAGCCCCGCCGGGACGTTCGCCTCGCGTTTCCACGCGCCGCTACCAGCCCCGGCGGGACACCGCGTCTTTGCCCCGACCGTGCGATACGGGCGGGGACGGGATGCAGCCCGGTTCAATGAAGGGCATCCACCCTCTCCCTTGAGCTGGAGCCGCGAGCGCGACGCGGAACCCGAGGTTGTTGTTCCTGTTCGACGGGTTGTTCCTGTTGCGATTCGCTGACCGGCAGTTCGCGGCGGTGTTGTTCCAACTACCGCCCCGATTCACACGGTTCGAGCCTATGGACTGCACCCTATCTGATACATTACACCCAATCGGAACCCTATTGATCTGGCATGCCCGGCATAAGCAGATAACGGCAGCACATGTGCCGAAAACTCGCGTTGCCCCCATTCGCCATACTGGATCTTCCTCCAGTATGATTGCAATTTGTCCGTGAAACGCTTGCGGCTACGCCGAGCCAGCAGAACCATTCCGGGAAACACACGGTACCCGAGCATGGTGATCCCCAGCCCGGTCTTGTTCAAGCAGGGTGGTTTAAGCTCCAGGGACAGCGCCTTATGACAGAAATCAACAATCTGCCTGTGCCATTCAATCAACGGTTCACGGTTATCCGCCCAGAGCACGATATCGTCCATATACCGCACATAACCGGGAACTCGCAGGGTTTCCTTGCAGAGATGATCAAGACGACCGAGGTAATGGTTCGCGAAATACTGGCTGGTCAGGTTACCAATCGGGAGGCCCTGACCAGGCTGCGTGGCATAGGTGCAAAGCAGGCTGGCCATCAAGTTGACAAGGCGATTATCCTTGAACCGGTCCCCGATTTGCTGTAGCAGGATCGCATGGTTGATACTGTCGAAATACTTCCGCACATCAAGCTTGAGATACCAGCCATGCCGCCGCGTATAGTAGCGGGCGCGCTCTAGGCAGGCATGCAACCCCCTGCCCTTGCGGCAGGCGTAGCTGTCGAATATCTGATACCTTTCAAACACAGGATCGCAGACATTCATGATGGCATGGTGCAACACGCGGTCACGGAACGGCGCGGCACAGATGATGCGTTCCTTCGGATCGAAAATGGTGAAAAGATGATAACGCCCCCACACCATCGTTTCCGCCAGCAGGTCGGCACGCATGCACTCGATCTCATCGTCCAGATTTTGACGAAATGCCTCGACATCCGCTTTGCCATCCTTACCCCGCCGTGCCTTCCAAAAGGCCAGGTGCAGGTTCTCCGGCTCGGCAATACGCTCGTAAAGGCCACCCGCGCGCTTCATGCCCCGGCATCCGTTTCACCAACAGGCACTGTCGGCGGGCCTGCATGCGCGGCGATCAGCGCCTCCGCGTACTTCGCGGCCTTGCCCTCCCCGAATCCCTCTATCGCCAACAGCGCCGACTTCGTCAGCGTCTCCGTTTTGGCCATCACCGCCAGTTGCTCATCCGTGCAAACCGCAAAAGCAGGCAAACCATCGGCCGTGGCCAATGCCTTGCGCGACTCCCGCAACCGGGAGAAAACCGCAAACTCCGCAGCAGACAGAACAGCCTTGTAATCCACCCGCTCCTTGCGGCCTTGATATCCGAGGCTACCGGCATTCGGCGACTCCAGATACTCCACGCAAAAGGCCCAGCAACTCTCGCGACCGTTCTGGATAAGCTCCCGCTGCACTGTTAGTATGCGATGTCCGGCAAGGAAACGATTCAATTCCTCGCACCCGCTAGCATCGCCTACCGACACCGTAAAAATCCGAAACTGCATACTACCCTCGAATGGCACTTAGATAAGCC
>DIZZ01000200.1 GCA_002428045.1 Verrucomicrobia bacterium UBA6015 | reverse complement strand
GGCAGTACTTTCTGGGTATCCCCCCCGCCTCCCCAGAATACCAGGCGGTCGCCATACGTAGCCTTCAGCACCTGGGGATCCATCCCCGTCGCGGAACATTGAACGGGATTGATAATGTCAAAGCCGGCCTTGATGAAATGCGCCATGAACGGTTCCACCGCGCCGCAGGAATGCTTGAATGTCTTCCAGGTCGTATGCTGGTGGATCCAATCATTCATCTCCTCAACATCCCGGATGCCTTTCGGGAATTTCATGAAAGGACCGGGCACCAGGGCAATGTCCCCGAAGGCGGTTCCGCCGAAATTGGCAATGACACCCCGCCCTGAACCCGCTGCGGATTTGACCTCCCTCGCAAAATGAGCCAGCGCCTCCGGCGAGATCGGCCCGAACTCCTCCGTATTGTCATCGGGATTCAGCCGATCCTCGTCGATGGGCTGCTGCCGGATGATGGAATCAAAGAAATACCCGCCTTCCGGCATATGCCCACTGGGCGGAACCGTGGTGTCCCCCTCGGGATAGATGTAGACATCCTTGCCTTTAACCGTGACGTTGAATTGCCCGGGAACCCGCAAGGGCTGACCCCACGGGGCTTGCCAATTTTTCAGGCCTCCTCCTGAATTACAGGTTACCCCATCCGTTGTGCCATCCGTCCAGGGCGTATACAGGTTGCCGTCGCTGGCCCAGGACGGATAGATCGTATCGCCGCAGCGATAGTCACTATGCCGCCCGGTAAAAAAGATCCGGACGAGTGCTGGCGATGGCGCGAACGGACAATCCGCCGGTACGTCCGACAGCCACTCGAACCCATCTTTACCCGACGACAGGCTCATCAGAATAGCTCCTTACCGTAAGCGTGAATATCTTCAGGCATAGTACCGATCCACGACGGCATTCACCGTTTCGGCCCATTGGGTGAGCGTTTCGGGCTGATTGGCAATGGTGCTGATGTCCTTTAGGACAAATTCGCACGGGGTTCCATGGCGTTTGCAGGCTTCCATGTAGCGCACCATTTCCGCCTCAACCGGCTGGGGATTGAAGCGCTGCGAGCTGACCAGCGCCGGATTCGGCTTGGCCGCCATCACCAAGTTGCGCCCCATCGCTTCGGCGGCCCGCTCGGGATCCGCCCAAGGGGTAATGGAGACCTTCCTTAGGTTTTTAAAACGTTTCTGTAGGATGTCGATCTTCCGGTCCATGGGCTCACAGCAACCATAGTACAAAAGGCCGCATCCCCCAAAAGGCTTCTCATTGTAAGCGAGATCAAACTCATCGTGCATGTCGGGCGAAACCGACCCGAAAATCTGGGCGGCACAACGGCCCCAAACATCCTTTCGTCGCACCTTGCCGGAAAAATCAGCCGCTGGCAAATCGCGACTGCAGGCGACGGTGCAATGNNTTCCAGCGGCGCGGGATCAAGCACGTCCAGCGCCTCATATTGCGTGAAGATCCCCTCGACGACCTCGGAAAACCGCTGGGCAATCCGGTGCATGAATTCGGGACGCATCACCAGATCCATCAACAAACTATCCACGCCCCGGTACCGGGCAATCTCATCCCAGATATTGTACTGCAACGAGTGCCCGCATACCGTGACCGGCATGATCCCCTCGAACACCTCACTGGCCAATTCCACCGCCCGATCAGTCACCTCCTTGTCGTACGAGATCTGAGGGATCCGCACCTTCGACAGGTCTTCATCGGTCTGGAGGATATCCACATATTCATGGGAGGATATATTGGTACCGGTATCGCCCTTGATCTGCGTCTCCTCGACCCTGATCCCGATACCTGTCGTACGAAGGCGTTTCATTACGCGCCAGACCGGCGGCAGGACCATATCCACCTGGAAATGATCCCACTGGTATAGCGCGCGCCTCAGGGTCCCCTCAATGCCCCGATACGCTTCAGAACAGGTGCAGACCAAGGCCTCGTCCCGGATCTCCCCCCAGGGGATCTCACTGATAAGCACCACAGGCCGGACCGCTTCCAGTGCATTGGTTTTGTAGTAGCGGTTGATCCGCTCCTGCTGAACATCTAAATGAGCAATGTTGCCATAGCGTTGCGCTAACTCCCTCAGAACCGCTTTGTCTTTAGCATTTATCATCCTTACGCTCCTTTTCTTTTGACCGGCTCCTCGCCGGACGTCGTTTTCATCAACCCTTCGCTAACATTCGGGACCGCACGCCCATACTAACAGATGCGAGCCGCCCGGCAATTCAAAACAGAGTTCACATTCCCCCTTGGGACGCCGGATCCGTTGTGCCTGCACATCCAGCGGCAACCCGTTCACCGTAATAGCAGCCGGATCGGCAACCGGAACAACCAAGGTCGCCGTCGTATTGACGGGAATCGTGACCGACCACTCCAGTCGACTGTTCCTCCGCCGCCAGGCGCTTTGGATGCGGCCGCGGATCGAGTCATAGCTAGCCTCGACAAAATCGACACCGGGCACAAAGGCGGGCGCCAGGGAGAAGGCCTCAAACCCGGGGCGGTTCTCATCCGGACGAATCCCGGCCAGCCCGGAATAGAACCAAGCCGCAGGTCCGGCAAAACAGGAGTGGATCTGCGACCAGAAGCCATTCCACTGTTCCCAGATGGCCGTCGCGCCGCAGGCCAGCATATAGCCCCAGCCGGGATACGTCGCTTGCGCGTAAATGCGATGAATCACCTCATGCTCGCCGCACTGGGCAAGCAGATCCAGAAGCAAGGTTGTCCCCGGCAGCCCCGCATCCATATGCCAACCCTTTTCCTCAATCAAGGAGAGCAGTTTCGCTAGGATCACCGGACGGAGCACCCCCGGCACCACACCGGCAAGGAGCGGCATCGCCTGGTAGACTTGCTCCGGCATCAGGTAAAGCCCTTCCTCCGCACGATAGAACTCACGGTGTACCCCCTCGCGCAGTGCCGCGATATTAGAAACCGCCTCGCCAATATCCCCTATTCCAAGGACGTTGCAGATCTTAATATAGAGGTCCCAGAGAGTGATGAGATAGCATGAATTAAAAAGCTCACGCATCGGAACGTCTGGCGTTCGCTTTGTATCCATGCCCCTGTCAACCGGTACCCAATCGGCATGGAATGCACTGCCCATGGCCTCCTTGCGCAACACGCCGTCGCGGACAGCCGCCTGCAGAAAACGCAAATGACCCTGAATTACCGGAAACGCATTGGCCATTGACTCCCAGTCGCCGTAGTAAAGGTAAAGCGCCCACGCCAACGGCACAACAATCCCGCCCCAGGCAGGCGCGTGCTGAGCGTGAATAGTCGGAGCGCAAAGGGATATGCGCCCGGTATCCGGATCATACACATCGCACCAGTCCACAAGCCACTTCCGCAGAAAAGCGGCCGAATCCATGGTGTACAGATAGGCTGGCAGGGCGGTCTGACCATCCGCGCCGTAGCCGAAGCGCTCCCGGTGCGGACAGTCTACCGAATAACCGCCCAGATTCAGGCAGCGCAGGGTGTGAACGTTGAGGTCGTGAATGCGGTTTAACAGTTCATTCGAGCAGCGGAAGCTGCTCGTGCGTCCCAGGTCGCTCTCAATAAGCAGGGCCTTCATATCGCCTAATGCAGGCGGATTATCCATCCCCTCGATCGTCATGTACCGGAACCCGGCGTAATTGAACTTGTTCTCGAAGCGGTCCGACCCGTCACCGCAGGCGTGGTAGACTGAACGCTGATTGAAGCTGTGATCGACCGATCTTCCGTCCGGGTATTTGCGGTCGTTGTCGGCTGGCAGGTCGCAGAATCCAAGTAAAACGGTCTGCCCGGGTGCCATCTGCGGGAAACGGATATCCACCCAGCCTGCCAGACAAGTGCCGAAATCCACTTCGAAGCGCCCATCGTCCAGTCTACGCAATGCCTGTGCCGAATATACCTCGCCGATTCGGTTTGGCGGACAGTTCCGCTCCGTAATCGTGATCGGCGGCGCGGAAACGACCCGGGCCGGGTGCCAGCCGGTAGTGTCACCGCCCACTTGATTCCAATCCGGACGTTCAGCCCGGGCATCCACGTCCTCGCCACCGAATTTATTCCAGGCCCACGCCCCGATGACCGCACGGTTTGACGCGCGGCAAAGCCACTCCTCATCACGGACGCCCCAGAGCCTGAACGCGTTGTCACAGAACGCATCCACCTGCAGGAGCGGCGTCCACCCTTCGTGGACCTTGAACTGGTGAGGCAGGTACCAGCCGGAACTACACCAGATGGCTAGGCAATTCTCGCCCTGCACCAGAAACCCCGTGATGTCGTGCGCAATGACAAACCCGCGCCGGTCCATGCGGGTCAGCGATGGTGCCAGCGGTTCGCCGCCCACCCGTTTCCCATTCACATACAGCTCATAGTAGCCGAGACACGCGATGGACAGGGTCATCTGGCCTGGAATCGAGTCGATGGAGACGCTTCGCCGCATCCACCACGTAGGGCGACACTCAGGCCGCGCGGAGGGATCAACGCTCGTGGATTCAATGGCTGGCGTCATCCAGGAGCTCGTCAACGGATGAGTCATTCGCGTTCTCATTTCCTCAGCGCCGCCATCGCCCCGGCAGCCTGATCGCAGAGGTCGGCATATCGGAAAATGTTCACGCGAGTCCGCAATAGCTTGTGGGCTCGCTTATCATTCGAGAAATCCGGCAACGTGTCGCCCGCCTCCTCGACGGCACGGGAGACAAGCTGCCGTCCGATCCCGGCAATCACAACCACATCATACATATTACCCATGATCTCTCGACTCCGGCAACCCCTTATACGCAATCAAAGCACACTTCACAACGGACAACACCGCAGCCCGTCTCGAACCTATCACGAACGGCTCACCGCAACCCCTCCCCGTATGGAAGACTACAGCTTGCAGGCGACAGAATAAAGCATTTAAAAAGACATTCATGGTACCGATGCTGTTGATGGCGCAGGCGCGGTTGANNTCAACAATTTAAAATCACACCCCTCACCCATTACACGGGTGTCCGTTTTTCGGAGTCAGGAGTCAGGTGTCGTTAAGTCGGTGGACGAGAACGGTGTCTAGCGCTTGATCGGGTTGTATTTGCGAGTCAACCAGCTGATCGCGGTGTCGATGCCGTTGATGGCGCAGGCGCGGTTGAACTCTGGCAGGGAGCATTCGCGGTCCGATTGCGGTTGATGGGCACCGATCTGGCATAAGAAGATAGCCATCATCTTCATGGTCGCCCTTGCCCACAGCTGGCGCCATTCGATCCGGTCGCCGTAGTCGGTGCAGTCCTGCGCGTGGGGTTGGGCGTCGGTTGTCACCGTCCGGCAAGCGCTGGCTCTTGAGGCTATTGAACCCGCAGCGGTCAAGCACCTTGAACCACAGCTCCTTCGGACGGTTATGCTCCTGGTAGAAATCCTTGCGGCTGCGCGCATAGCCGGCCGTCTCGCCAAGCCGCTCCCAGCCTGAAGCCCGATAGCAGGTGCCCTGGAAATACTCTGGATCCACGAAGGTCTCGACGCCCCCCGTTGCACATCCGTCCAACCGATAAGACTGTCGCGATGTTGCAGGTGGTAGCAAGCCTGCCCGAAGCTTAGCAGCCCCACCCAGTTGCCGTCCACCTCCGCCACGAAGCGCAGGGTCGGGCCCACCAGCCGCGAAGACAAGTAATGCTTCTCGTCAACCAAGACGTTCCAAGCCGCCAATTCATCAGGCTCTATCAGCCGTAGGCCTATACGACCCATCATGGCGGCTTCCGTCGTGTTCTTCCCTGTTGTTTTATTCATGCAATAATAAAAACATGTTGAATGATACTACAACACTACCGTGATTACTGTGGAGCCATCAATCCGAGCATCAGAAATTGACTTCCCGTCGGGGATCTGGCATAATGAGGGGCCATTTGAGAAGACAGGAGTTGTACAGGTGAAACCGCTTTTAATCGTTATTTCAGCCCCCTCGGGGGCGGGCAAGAGCACGCTGTGCAACCGGCTGCTAGCCATCCGCCCCGATATTACCTATTCCATCTCCTGCACCACGCGTGCCCCGCGGGGCGGAGAGGTTGACGGATGTCACTACTTCTTTATGACACCCACCGCGTTTGAGGAGAAGGTGGCGGAAGGAGCCTTCCTTGAGCATGCCGTGGTGCATGGAAATCGCTATGGTACACTCAAGCAGACGGTCAACGAGGCAATGCAGCAACAGCGCAGCGTTTTACTGGATATCGATGTCCAGGGTGTTCGACAGGTCCGGGATACACTGGCGGTGTTGCCGCACGAGCATCGGATGACAACTGGTTTTGTCGATATATTCATACACCCCCCGTCGATGGAGGAACTGCAAAGGCGGCTGCTGAAGCGTGGGGAGGATACTCCCGTCGTGATTGAACGGCGGCTGGAAAACGCAAAGCGCGAAATCGAGGACGCCGGGCGCTACCGTTATCAAGTGGTCAATGATGTCCTCGAGACCGCCTTGCAGGAATTGCTGGGGATCGTCGAAAAGGAGCAAGCTCAATGAATATCCTCCTGGGGGTGACAGGGTCGATTGCCGCCTACAAGGCGGCGGATCTGGCGCGGCGGTTCGTTCGCCGGGGGTGGAACGTCAAGGTGGTGATGACCCGGGCGGCGACTCGGTTTGTGGGGGAATGGACGTTCCGGTCGCTATCGCGCAATCCGGTGTATGTCGAGATGTTTCCCGAGAATGGGGATTGGCGGCCGGATCACATCTCGCTGGGCGAATGGCCGGATGTTTTCCTGATTGCACCCTGCACGGCCAATGTCATCGCCAAGCTGGCGCATGGATTGGCGGATGACTTGTTGACGTGTACGGCGCTGGCGGTGACCGCCCCGGTGATCGTGGCCCCGGCAATGAATGACCGCATGTGGGCGCATCCGGCAACACAGGCGAACGTCGTCCTGCTCACGTCGCGCGGGGTATCGTTTGTGGATGTCGGGACGGGCGACCTGGCCTGCGGCTATCAGGCCCAGGGACGTCTGGCGGATTTGGATGCGATTGAAAACAAGGTGATAACAATGGCGAAAGGGGAAACCGATGAGTAAGCGATTTTTAGGGGGATTGGTTCTGATCATGCTGGCGGTGCTGGTTCTGCTGATCAGCGGCGGCGGTGAGATCCGTCTTAACTTGCTGTTCACGAAAGTTGATGTGCAGAAATCGTTGGCGTTGTTCATTTACATGGTCAACGGGGTGCTGGTCGGTTTCCTGCTTCGATGAAAACCTTGCAAATGCACCAGCGGGGCGTGATCCTGCTGGTTACGGTGCTGGTTGCGGAGCGGCTGTCCGAGCGTATGCGCGGGTTGCTCGGTCGCGACGGTCTGCCCGATGGAACGGGCATGCTGTTGAATCCTTGCGGCAGTGTGCATACGCTGGGCATGCGGTTCTCGATCGACGTGGTCTACTTCGACGCCGCATGGAGGGTGGTGCATATCGCCCGTGATGTCCGCCCCTGGCGCATGAGCATGGGCGGCTGGAGGGCGCGGGCCACGCTGGAAATTCAAACCGGCAGCTTTGACTTCGCCCGACTGGATCGTCGGTTGCCGGTGTGCTTCACTTCTTAGTGGCGAGCGATAGGAAGAAGATCGCCGTGGAGACCAACGCCATCGCCGCCCCGGCGGGCAGGTCGAATTGATACGAGAGCCAGAGCCCGCCAAGCGTGCTGATCACCCCGAACAAGGCCGCCAGCACAAAGGTCCAGCGGAGCTGGTCGGTCAAGTGGTAGGCAGCGCTGGCGGGATTCACCAGCAGGGCAAAGATCAGCAAGCCGCCGACAATATTAAGACTGACACTGACGGTGGTGCCGGCCAGCAGCAGAACGCCAAACAGGACGGCCCCTGCCGGAACACCGCTAGATAATGCCACCTCGCGATCGTAAAGCACCGCCGTCAACCAGCGGTAAAAAACCGTGATCAGCACAATGAGCCCCAATGCCGTTCCCGCCAGACACGCCAGGTCCAGCGGGGTCAGCGTCAGTACACTGCCCCAGATCAACATCAGGGCTTCCGACTTCGGGCCGGGAATCCGGTTCATGAACACAAAGGCCAGCCCCATCGTCCCGGCCATGACGACGGAAAGCGCCCCGTTGGTCCCGGCCTTCATGCGCTCAGCCATCGGCCAGATCACCAGCACGGCCAGCGCACAGACAGGCAGCGCCCCCGCCAGCGGATGCCACCCCGCCACGACGGCAAGCACGGCACCGAGAAAGGCCGCATGGGAAAGACAGATCCCGAGGAACGGTAGATCCATCAGCAGGAGCAGTACACCCACCAGGGAGAGCGCCACGCCCGTCAGGACACACCCCGCGATCGCATAACGTAGAAATTCAAGCTCAAACATAGGCGAGCTCCCCACGGTGTCCGTCGTCGCCGTTCCGGCTGCCCACAGCAAACCGGCTAACCGCCGTCAGGCATCCTTTGTCGAGGATAAACTCCCGGTTGCAGCACCCCGGCACGGTATGGTCGTCGTGCGTCACCATCAGCACCGCCAGGGAATGGGAGCAGAAGACGTGCTCGAGCAATTCGACAAACGCCTGACGCGAGCCGCTGTCCAAGTGGGCTGTCGGTTCATCGAGCAGCAACAGTTGCGGATCCTGCGCCAGCACCCGGGCAAGCTGTAGCTTCTGCATCTCACCGCCGGATAACATTCGGATCGGCCGCTGCGCCAGCGCCGTCAACCCCACGGTCTGCAAGGCTTTTTCGACGGCTGCGGCGTCCTCCGTCTGCTGCCCGCGCCAGAAGGGCCGCCGTGCACAGCGCCCGATCGCGACAGCGTCGCGCACCTGTAGCGGCATGGCGGTCGCCCCCGGATGGACCTGCGGGACATAGCCAGCCCCCCCTTTGCCATAGGCACGCCGGATCGTTCCGGACGAGGCTCGTCGCGTTCCCAGGATGCATTTGATGAGCGTGGTCTTGCCCGCCCCGTTGGTCCCACGCAAGACGGCAAACTCACCTGACGCCAGGGAAAACGAGACCGACTCCAGCACCTGGCGACCGGCCAGTGCCACAGAAACCTTGTCGAACTGTACCAGGTCCCGATCCATCTTAATCCTGTCCGGTCGTAACGAGGGTTGCGTGCAGGGACTCCATGGCGGCCTGTAGCGCCGCCGGATAGCCGCCCTCTGCCGTCGACGGAAAATTGCTGAGAATGATCAACGGCACCTTCAGCTCGCCTGCCAGCATGCGGCCAGTGCGCCCCTGACTCTGGTGGTTATCGACAACCAGCCGGACCTTTTGCTCATGCGCCGTTCGTCCGAGCGCTACCATTCCCGCTGCGGACAATCCCTCATCACGAGGGAAGGTGCCCACCACGTTGCAACCGATCCAGGCGATAAACGGGGCATTCATGACAGCGGCCAGCACAGGAATGCCGGTCAAGGCGTCCCGCTTGGCCTGCAGGCGTTGCTCGACCTCCCCGATCTGCGCCACATAGCGGGCGGCATTGGCAGAAAACACCTCGGTGGCGGCAGGCCGAGCCTCGCCCAATGCCGCGCACACAGCCGCCGTGATCTCGCGATGAACCTCCGGGATCATGCCGTTGCCCTTGACCGGCAGTACCACGCGACGCGGGCCTTCAGCGCCAAAGCCAAGCTTGCGGGCAAAGGTCTCGAACCCGTGCTGGATGAACACATCGGAGGCGGCGATCTCGCTGGCCAGGCGCGGGGAGAGGTCGAAATGCCCAGGGCACATGGTATGGGGGATGACGGGAGTGACCGTCACCTGGTCGCCCCCGACCGCTAAGACAATCCCTTCCAGCAGGGTCGTCGAGACCACCACGCGCAGCGGTTCGGCAAGCGCCCTATTCCCGGCCAGCAGCAACACCCCGGCGATAAGCCTAGCAACCATTATCATACCCCTTTTCATTCAGAACATCACCCTTGCGCCGCCACTGAAGAAACGCCCCGGCAAGGGATAGCCGCCGAGTGTCTCGTAATGGACATCGGCGATGTTCTCGCATCCCGCGAAAAGGGTAATCCTAGCCGTCTCCAGGACATCCGGGGAATAGGCCAACTGAAGGTTGCCGACCATGTACCGGTCGATGTCCTCTACATCCGCCCTCGCCGCCAGGCCGTCACGGCCATTGATGGCGTACTGGGAACCCACGGCATCCACATCGGCATGCAGCCGCAAACGGCGTGTTAAGGTCAGCGAGGCTCCGGTCGACGCGGACCATGCCGGCATACGGGGCGTCTTTTCCGCATCGGGATCCAGCAGGGTCAGGCTGGCATAAAGTGCCAGTGTATGTAGCGGGTGCACCCGGGTTGTGAACTCAACCCCGTCGGCATCGGCCCGCCCGACATTGAGCAGCCCGCGTGGCGTCCATTGCAGCAGGTTATCCGTGCGATCACGGAAAACCGTCATGCCCAGCATAAGGCGATCTTCCATACCTTGCCACTGGGCTCCGACCTCCCCGTGATCAAGGATTTCCGCCTCCAGTTGTTCCAGCGTATTGGCGGCGATCCCGGTGGCATACACCCCGGGATAATGCACCCCCCGCGCCGCGTTGGAAAAGAGCGTCAACCCCGCCTTCTTGAGCACGAGACCGGCATGCGGTGCGATCGCCTGATCGAACGCGCTGTGATAATATCCGCGCACCCCCGCCGAGGGCTGTAGTTCCCAGCCTGGTCCGGCCTTAACGCGGGCATCCAGGGCCAAACCGGGCACCAATGTCTCGTAACGGTCTTCGTAGGCAAACGGGACCATCCCACCCAGGGTACGATTTTCCGTCTCGCCCCCTTCGGATGCCCCGTCCAGACTGCCATGCAGTTGGAAGGGATCGAGCACCAGCGTCTGCCCCAGGCGGAACCCGTAGTTCTCCCAGTCGGTATTGGACTCGCCTGCTGGTGACTCCGGACCGACCAGCCGATCCTTGTCCCAGCGGATCTGCCCATCCTCATGATACGCCAGACTGAAGCCATGCAGTCCTTCGCTATGGTTATCCAGCCGCACGGAAGCGGTGACGGTGCGGGTCCTGTATTCATCGCGAACCGGCACGGGCCGGCCAGCCACACCCGGATCCTCGACCTGATTATCGCTCACGAGAACCTGGGCACTCACGTTCAGCGACTCGCCGAGATCATGCCCCACCCGACCATACAACGACTGCAGACTGGCTGCGGAATGGGGGCGGTGTCCATCACTCTCCTTGTAGGCCGCACCGCCATAGTAGTCAACCCCGTCGGAGTTGCCTCCGTGATGCAGCCGCCCGCCCAGGGTGGCATGTTCGCCCGCCCAGAACTCTGCCTCGGTTTCCATGCCGGGCTCCTGCCGCCGCCGCGATTCAATCTCGACGGAACCGAACGACCCGCTGTTGAATGCCGGTTGCGGCCCCTTGTAAATAGAGATCCGGTCGGCATGGTCAACGGCCAGCACATCCATCAGCGGGTGGTCCCACACCCCGACCTTGCGCGGGACGCCATCGTTGTAGACCATGATGTCGCTGCCCGGCCGACCAGTGCCCCGGCCCCGGATGTACACCGACCCGCCTTCCGCCCCGCCAAAGGCACCCAGCAGCGTATAGCGCGAGATATTGACACCCGACACACGTCGCAAGGCGGAGGGAAGATCCTGCGCCCCGGCATCATCCATCTGCGCACGACTGACGACCGAGACGCTGCCGCCAAAGTCGGTGATCCGCTCCTGTTCCACCAGCGGCGGTGCCGTCACCACGACGGGGGCAGCCTCCAGCACCGGAGCGACGACGGCCTCATCCGCCCCTGTCCCGCTGATCGTACCGCCAGCCAGGGCGATCATCAGCCCCATCGTCAGCCTGCCTTCGCGCATCCTAATTCTCTTTCTGTACGCCCAGTTCCTTGTTGTCGGTTTCGTCCTTCTGTGTATAACCGCTATCCTGACGCTGATGGTTGACCTTGTGCTTGGCGCAGTAAAGCGCATGCACATCCTCGGCCGACATATCCAGCGTCTGTGCCAGCGAAATCAGGAAGTGGAACAGATCGATCACCTCCACACGGGCATTCTGCATATTGAACGTCTGATACTTCGCCCACCATTTCCAGGGCACGCTATCCGTCAGCTCGGCAATCTCCTGCTGCATGGCTCGGCAATAATTCAGCACCCACTCGGTCTTCCGTTCCATCGGCAGCGCTGTCGTATCTACGCCAATCCGGCGGTTCAGGTCCGCCTGCAAGGCAAACATATCCTTCAAGAAATCCTTGTCATCCATCGGTTGCTCCTCCTTTAGCCACCGTTTCTACACCAAACAGACCGCCACATCAAACCGAAAACGAGGATTGGCATTCTCCCCCGGATTGTGCTAACGTGCGGTTTAATGTTGCGGTACGAGCGATCAGGAGGGCGAAGGAGAGCGTCTGTCATTAGGAGGTGGAATGAGGGAAATTCAGATCGGCGGGGTGCGCATTGGCCATGGGCATGTTCCTTTTGTGATTGCGGAAATGTCGGGAAACCACGGGCATGATCTTGATAAGGCGATGCGCCTCGTGGATGCCGCCGCCGATGCCGGTGCCCATGCGCTCAAGTTGCAGACGTACACGGCGGATACGATCACACTGGACGTGCGCGAAGGCGATTTCTTCATCGATGACCCCAGTAGCCTGTGGCACGGGAATTGTCTTTACGAGCTTTACCAGAAGGCCTATACCCCCTGGGAGTGGCATGCCCCCCTTTTCAACCGGGCCCGTCAGAGGGGCATGGTGGCCTTTAGTACACCGTTCGACCCCACCGCCGTCGACTTGCTGGAATCACTGAATGTCCCCTGCTACAAGATCGCCTCCTTTGAAAACGGGGATCTACCTCTGATCCGCCAGGTGGCAGCCACCGGCAAGCCGCTGATCATGTCCACAGGAACGGCCACGTACGAGGAGCTGGAGGAAGCCGTCGCGGCCGCCCGGTCCGCCGGATGCCGTGATCTGATCCTGCTTAAATGCACCAGCAGCTATCCGGCCAATCCCGCCGATGCCAATCTGCGCACGGTACCCGACCTATCAGAGCGGTTTGCCTGCATGGCCGGGATTTCCGACCATACCCTGGGAACCGCCGTAGCGGTCGCCGCCGTAGCCCTGGGGGCTTGCGTGATTGAAAAGCATTTCACTCTGGATCGTGCGGAGCAGGATGTGGATTCAGCGTTCTCCCTGGAGCCGGCAGAGCTCACCCAGTTGGTGCGCGATACGCAACTGGCCTGGAAGGCACTGGGCCACGTCAGCTACGAATTGTCCGACGGGGATCGTCGGTCGCGTTGTCACCGCCGCAGCCTGTATGTCGTGGAAGCCATTCGCGCGGGCGAGAGACTGACCCCGCAGAACATACGATCCATCCGCCCTGCGGCTGGATTGCCGCCCAAGGTACTGGGTCAGGTGCTGGGCAGCGTGGCTCGACGCGACCTCGCCAAAGGCACTGCCCTGAGCTGGGATCTGGTTGAACTGCCGAAAGCGAGCCCGGCATTATGATCCCCATCCCGCCATTCACACGGGGAGGCCACTGGCTGCTGACCAGCGCGGCGGCCAAGGTCGACCTGACGAAACGGATGCGCCATGCGCTCAATGCCACGGGGTTGCGCCTTTATGCGGCAGACATCACACCGATGTCCGCCGCCTTCGCCTTTGCCGATGATCACCTACAGTTGCCTCGCCTGGATGCCGACGAGTTCCTCGATGTCTTGATCGATGCCTGCAATCGCCGGCATATACGGGTCATCCTGCCCACCCGCGATGCGGATCTGAAGTTCCTCTCGACCCATGCCGCCCCGTTGACAGCAGCAGGCATCTGGCCGTTGGTTTCGCCTCTGGATACGATCGACTGCTGCCTCGATAAGATCCGGTTCCACGACCATTGCATCGCCCACGGTTTGCCGGTGCTGCCGCGCCTGGAGCATCCCGCCGCTGCTGATTTCCCTTGTTTCATCCGCCCCCGCTGCGGCGCGGGCAGCACTGGATCAGGTCCCGTCGCCTCCCCTGCCCTTTTCCAGGCACTGCACGGTACCGGCACCGATCTGCTGGTCCAGCCGCTGTGCAAGGATCCTGAATACAGCATTGACGCGCTCTTCTCTCCAGAGGGAAACGCCATGCAATGGGTGGTTCGCGAGCGCCTCAGGATCCGGGCTGGCGAATCGGTGGTCAGTCGCACAGTGGCGATTCCGGCATTTGATACGGTTATCCAGACATTGGCCGCCTCGCTGCCATTCTGCGGACCGGTGACAATCCAGGCGTTCTATAGCAAGTCTCAGGGCGTGCGCCTGATCGAGGTCAACCCCCGCTTCGGCGGAGCGTCGGCACTGGGGATTGAAGCCGGTCTCGACACCCCTGCGCGGCTGGTCGCGCTGGCGCAGGGCGATAACGAACGATTCCTGTACAATCGATCACTGCGGATGGGACTGACGATGCTGCGCTATGCGGCCGATGTCTTCATCGACATGCCGACGGAGCCTGCGCCGTGAGCGTGTCCTTGGATCGCTTCAATCTGTTTCTCGTGGACATGGATGATACGCTGTTCGAGGAACGCGATTTCGTCCTTAGCGGCCTTGCGGCCACGGCCGCCTATACCGTTGCGTGGGGACTGGATCCATCCGCCGCCGGCGCATTCCTCAAGCAGCACTTCATCCATCAAGGGCGCGAGCGGATTTTCGACCACCTGCTACAGAGATTCCTGGGCGGCGCGCAAACGGAGCGCATACAGAAACTGGTGGAGGTCTATCGCCAGCATCGCCCCGACATCACGATGTACGATGGCGCGGCAGAGGTGTTGAGCCAGTTACGACGACTGGGGCGTGTCATTATCGTTACCGATGGCCTCGCCGCCGTACAGGAGCGCAAGGCAACGGCACTCGGGCTGCCCCCGCTCGTTGATCAAGTGGTCTATTGCCAGGGACTGGGCTATGCCAAGCCGGATCCCCGGTCCCTGGACGGCATCGTCACCTGCGGGATGCCTTCCGCCCTGCTCATCGGGGATCGCCCCGATCACGATCTGGCGATGGCCGGAGCCCTGGGGATTGCATCCATCCGCGTCAGAACCGGCCGGTTCCGCCAGGTCGCCAACGCCCCCTGGATCCCCCTTGCGGATCTCGCCTGCTTCGCGGATTTGGCAGGGCCCTGAATGGGTTTTGTTTTCCGCTTGCGTTAGATGCATACCTTTTGCGACAATCAAGAACTTATATCGAATGGCCGATGGACAGGTGGACCCTATCGGAAGGAACAGACTCATGAGTATGGACAAACATTACGACCCGCACACGATCGAGGCCAAATGGATGGCTGAATGGATGAAGTGTGGCTATTTTCACGGAGACGCATCCAAGGGTGGCGAGCCGTTCTGTGTGATGATTCCCCCGCCCAACGTAACCGGCATCCTGCACATGGGCCACGCCCTCAATAATACCATTCAGGATATCCTTGCCCGCTGGCGGCGCATGCAGGGGCGGAACGTGGTCTGGATCTATGGCACGGATCACGCCGGGATCGCCACGCAGAATGTGGTTGAACGCGCCTTACGCAAGGAAGGCAAGCACCGCGAGGATCTCGGACGCGAGGCATTCATCCAACGGGTCTGGCAATGGCGAGAGGAATATGGCAACACCATCAACCGCCAACTCAAATGCCTGGGGGCCTCTTGCGATTGGGAACGGGAACGCTTCACCATGGACGAGGGGCTTAGCGATGCCGTCGCCGAGGTGTTCGTGCGTCTTTACAACAAGGGCCTGATCTATCGCGCCAACTACATCATCAACTGGTGTCCCCGCTGCCATACCGCGCTTTCAGACGAGGAAAGCGAGCACAACGATACCGCCGGCAAGCTCTACTACCTGCGCTATCCCCTGCGCACCGGCATGACCAGCGAAGGCAAGAACTATATCGTGGTGGCCACCACGCGCCCCGAAACCCTACTGGGGGATGTGGCGATCGCGGTCAACCCCGAAGATCGGCGCTATGCCGGTCTCGATAATTCCATCATCGAGCTGCCCATCCTCGGGCGGCACCTCACCCTGATCAGGGATGCGTTCGTGGATCCGGCGTTCGGCACCGGCGCGGTCAAAGTGACCCCGGCGCACGACCCCAACGACTTCGATATGGGGCGGCGGCACAACCTGACACCGATCAACGTCATGCATGGCGACGGCAGGATGAATGAGGCGGCAGGCCCCTACGCCGGCCTCGACCGGTTCGAGTGCCGGGAAAAGATCGTCGCCGACCTAAAGGCTGCCGGCCTGGTGGAGAAGATCGATAACCACCAGCACTCGGTCGGGCATTGCTACCGCTGCGATACCGTCGTCGAACCGCGCCTGTCGCCGCAGTGGTTCGTGAAGATGAAACCGCTGGCGGAGCCTGCCTTGGCGGCGGTCAACGACGGACGGATCCGGTTCGTGCCGGATCGATGGACAAAGGTCTACCAGGAGTGGATGGAAAATATCCGCGACTGGTGCATCTCTCGTCAGATCTGGTGGGGGCACCGGATTCCGATCTTCTACTGCAACGATTGCCGCCATGAGTGGGCGGCCAAGGGAACGCCGGAATGGTGCCCGAAATGCGGCAGCAAATCCTACCGCCAGGACGAGGACGTTCTCGACACATGGTTTTCCTCCTGGCTCTGGCCATTCAGTACCCTGGGCTGGCCGGCACAAACCGAGGATCTCAAGTTCTACTATCCCACGCACGATCTGGTCACCGCCTCGGAGATCATATTCTTCTGGGTGGCACGCATGATCATGGCTGGCATCGAATTCGCTGGCGATATCCCCTTCCGGACGGTCTATATCCACGGCACGGTCCGCGATGACCAGGGCCGCAAGATGAGCAAGAGCCTCGGTAATTCGATCGATCCGCTGTCGATTATCGAGTCTTACAGCGCGGATGCCCTGCGTTTCAGCCTGATGATGATCACAGCGACGGGACAGGACGTCTACGTCTCCAACGAGAAATTTGAAATCGGCCGCAATTTCGGCACCAAGCTCTGGAATGCGGCGCGCTTCATCCAGATGAACAGCGGCGAGGATACGACCATCACCAGCGCCACGGGGCTGGAACTGGACCGGACGCTACTGGGTGCGGATGACCGCCATATCCTGCTGCGCCTCAACGCCGCCATCGAGAACTGCAATGCCAATCTTGAAAAATACCGGTTCAACGATGCCGCGCAGGTCCTTTACGAGTTTGTCTGGCACCAGTATTGCGACTGGTATCTCGAATATGCCAAGGACATCCTGAACGGCGAGGATGCCGCCAGGCGCAACCAGACCCTGCGCGTCATGCACTGGTGCCTTTCCAACGCCCTGCGCCTGCTGCATCCAATGATGCCGTTTGTGACCGAGGAACTCTGGCACGCGATGGGATATGCAGCCAGCAACGGCACCATCATGAAGTCATCCTGGCCGGTCTGTCTACCAGAAGACCAACTGGAAACCGCCGGGATCAGTCCGGCGGATTCGGTGTATGTGGACGCCAAACACGAACTCGTGCGACTGGGACGCCAACTCCGGGCAGACTACGGAATCGTCCCCGGACGGCGCATCGACTATCTGATACGGCCCGATACCACCGACGCCTCGATCCGGCTGGAGGCGGACACCGCCTCCCTGCGTGCTTCGCTGCGAGCAGAAAAGATGACGGTCGACATGGGGCTGAGCACAGAAACCGCCATGCCTGGGGTGCTGACTCCGCTCGGAATGCTTTACATGCCACTCGATGGGGTGATCGATCTGGCGGCGGAACGGGCACGCCTGGTGTCCGAACTCGACAAGGTCAACACCCACCTCGATGGGGCCGCCCGCAAGCTGGAAAACGAGAAATTCATCAGCAAAGCGCCAGACGCGGTGGTCGCTCAGGTTCGCGCCACCCGCGACGAGTTGCTTGAGAAGCAGGCCAAGCTCCAGGCACAGATTGCGTCACTCGGATAGCGGATGGTCTGCATGCGGGGGAGCCACGGGCAGCGGAGGACAAAGATCCGTATCCGGAGGAATGCGAACCGGGTGGATCTTGTGGCTGACTATGCCCGCCACACTCCAGAGAATCAGTACCGCGAGATACCCGCCAACGGCAGCTAGCACCGAGAAGATCAGGGACCCCGTCGTCAGGTATAGCGCATGATGGAGCACTTTGGCGATATTCACCAGGGGTGAGAACCCGTTCACCACGGTTATCGCGTCAAGATGTTGCGTCAGTAAATATTTACCGAGTGCATATGCCGCCCCGAAGATCGGCCCCATGGTGAGCGGATTGGTGATCCAGCAAGCCGCCACCGAAATCGGCAGGTTGACCTTTAAGAAGATGGTGAAGGCTGCCGCCACCAGCATCTGGAACGGGATCGGCATAAAAGCGATAAACAGACCAATAGCCAGTCCGCCAGCAATGGATCGCCGGTCAGACTTCCAGACATGTGGATGAAAGACACGCTTACCGAAAATGGCATGTAGACGCGAATTTTTCAGCGACCTCCGGAAATGACGCTGCTTGCGAAACCATTTCTTACGCCACCGTTTTATCATGATAAGACTCCGAAGGGTACCGCCGTTGGCGTTGGGCACGTCGTGTTGCGACGCCACCATTCCGAACCAATGTCGGGGAAGGATACGCAGGAATCATTTCCCTTGTCAACAAAAGGCAGCTATTGTCAGCCCGGCCCCGACATCAAAAATCGAGAGCGTGGCGCAAAAACAGTCTTGATTGAACGCATCGTTTGCGCATAATAGCAAAACTCAAAGTGATTGCAAATTGCCGGAAAACGCATGCCGTCAGTTGGCTGCCGTCAGTCGGCAAAACAAAAGGAGGCCCACCGAACAATGTTGCTGGATGATGAATTCTGTCGATTTTAACACTTGATAATCAAAAAATATAGGGAACCGATGATGAAGAAAATTCTATTGATGATGATGGTAATGGTGGCGACTACAGGCTTTATTTTTGCCGGCACGGAAGCAGGCATGCGCGAACTCCAGATCCAAGGCTCGTTCGATCGTAACGGGAATAGTGAAAACGACGATTCGGATTACACACTGAGCGGCCAGCTCGGCCTCAACTATTTCCTTGCGCCCTATATGTCCGTCGGTGGTGTGACGTTTATCTCTGGTAGTGTGAGCGTTCCTGACGAGGGTGATAAAACGACAAACGAGTCGGTTTTCGCCATGCTGCGCGGCAGCCTTTACCTGACCCGCGGCGCAGCACGGGTTGTCCCATACCTCGGAGGCCAGGGCGGTGCAGCATTCATCGCTTATCAGAATGAATCCAACGATGATTCGTCAGTCAGTCTCGTGTACGGTGGATTCGCCGGGCTCAAACTCTTCGCCTCCGAAAAGACATCGTGGAATATTGAGGGAAGCTATTTGCTTTATGAGCCGGATGTTGAAGAGAACGAAGGCGATGTAACGTACAACACAACGGCATTGACCATTGGTTTCTCATACTACTTCTAGGCGTTGCCGAAATTTCCATAGGGCGTTGCGGGGGGGGGTGAAGTCGCCGTGGACTCCCCCCCGCATCACGCCGAAACAGACAAGGCCCCCGACATGACTGCCTTTAAAGTAACCCTCAGGTCACTAGCAGCGCTATTTTACCTCGCGTTCGGATTTTCCCATGGTGCCTTTGGTGCCAATGCACCGGAATGGGTTACCGGAGCCCCCGATAACCCCGACTATTACCATGGGGTTGGCATGGCCACCAAGAAAGGTCAGGCAACGTCAACATACCGCGACCTGGCACGCCACCGTGCACTGCGCAATCTTTCCATGGAAATATCCACAACCGTCAGCAGCCGCTTTGTTCTTAATACGGTTGAAACCACGGGGATGACCGAGGAGGATGTCAAATCCGAGATCCTGACCCACACGGAATCATGCATCGAGGGGTACGAATTTGTGGATTCGTACGAGACCCGTACCGAATACTGGGAATTCTACCGCTTCAGCAAAGCGGCTTTCCAGGCAGCGAGAGAGGGCAACAGGACGCGGACCATGGCAGCGGCAGCGGCCTTTCTGACCGAGGCTCGAGACGCCGAGAAACGAGGCGACATCGTCAGCGCCTTACGATTTAACAGCCATGCAATTTCAGCGTTGCAAAACTATTTTGGCGAGAAACCGCACGAATTCATACAGGCCCAGTCTGCATTGGAACGAATACTATCCGGCATGCGACTGACAGCAAACCGGACGGAAATGCCTGTCGTCGAAGGGGAATCCTTTGACTCCCCCATCGTGATTACCTGCATCAGCAGAGTTGAGGATTCCCAGGAACCAGCACGCCACCTTCCGGTCCGGTTCACCATCGGAGAGACCGATGAAAGTAGCGTTTTCCAGGGCGTCGCGAATGGCGACGGTCAGGTATCGTTACAGATGGGAACGATCAAAACGGAAATGAATGGCACCAGCGTACATGCCCGAATCGACATTGCCAAGCTGCTTGATGCCGATGCATTGGGGTCCCTTTTCAAGGGATTCCTATCGCGACTGACGATGCCGGAAGCATCCATCTCGCTGCGTGTGTTCCCCGCCTCTGAACGCGAGGCTTTTCTCTGGCACAAGGGATTTTCCGGCAAGCGTATCTCGATCTATGCTGGCTATGCGGCGGATGGGAAGATCGCTAACTGGAACAAGATGCGCGACGAAATAGCAAAGGTCCTGGCCAACGCCGGGGCTATTGTCATCCCGGGAAGCGCAACCACCGAGGAGGCGCTTGCCTGGTCTGCCGTAGCAACCACGCCATGGACACGTGATGCGGATAGCCGGATCGACCTGGTCCTCGTCGCGGCCGCCAATGGACGGATCAATCGCAGGACGGCACCTGCCAGCCCGTTTGGGAGCGATTGCCAGTTTGCCGGGGAGATCAGCACCGTTGTCTCAGGCGGTAGTATGCCTGTATTCATGGATCGTTACCAGGGGGTTGGGGGCTGGAACCCGATGGGCGAGGAAATGGCGCTTGACGTGCTTGCCATTCACGCGATCAAACGTTGGCAGACGGCCATGTTAAAACAGCTTGGATCAAAATAACAGGTTAGGTGGCGAAGCCTGCATCGGTCGCCACGAAGGAGTGAATTCAGAATGCGTATAAAAAAGGCCACCGCCATCATGTTAGCATCCCTGACGACAGCGATCCTCATCCATCCAGAAGTCCGGGCTGGGCAATCCCTGCAGACATTCGCCACCACAGCCAAGGGGCAGACGATGGCGGCGATCGTTTACGCCCAGAACGCAACGGCGGAGCAAGTCATCAAGAACGCCCAGTCGCGCCTGGAGGCCATTCTCGCTGACAATAATATCACCGTGCTCGATCGATCCAAAGCGGAAGCACTACGGTCGGCGGCACCCGCCCTGGAGGATCCCGGCAGCTTCGTCACGGCCGAATGGTTTGTAGAGAATGCTGGAAAATTTGAAATCAAAGGGATTCTGGCCATCTACCTGAGTGCTGAATCCACGCCCGGAATGGCCGACTACTTCACCGCCACAGCGCATGCCGACATTCGTTTCATCAGCGATGTGGATGCTCAGGTCACGGCACTGACAACCACCCCAATGGGTGCTCCGGGCTGCCCACCATCGGACGGATTGACGAGCGACAGTGCCATCATCAACGCGATTCAACGGGCCATCGACAACGCCGCCGAGAAAATGGGCATGCAGATCATGGATCCCGCCACTCCGCGCGCTGTAAAGCTTGACCTGGAAGGTCCTGTCACGCTGCCGTCCGCACCGGAACTCGCCTGCACGAAAACGGAAACAAAGCCCCTGGCTGCTATTGCCAAGCTGGAAAAGGCGACCTGGCGGGTTGAAGAAGTCACCGCCGCAGGCGTAGCACCGGCTGGCGGACTGGCGGCACTGGGCGGATACATCATCGATACCGATTTCCATCGCCAGCCGCAGCGGTTTTACGGATCGCGCATCCATTTGCTGGATCTTGATGCCAAGCGCGAAATCATGACGCTTGATTGCCACCCGCTCGGTAAAAAAGAGAGCAGCGAGAAGGGCGATCGGAAAATCACAGGATGCACGTTCCTTGGCAGTTGGCGCTATCTTTCGGCGATCACTGGCAGCACGCTCTTCCTATGGGATACGGAGCGTGGACAACTAATGACCCGGATCGATCTGCCAAGCGCCGCAAAATCGGCTACGCTCGGCCTGGCACGGGTCGATCAAGCACACTACCTGATGGTCGATGACGGCAGAAAATCGATGGTCTTCAAGGTCATCCGCAAACGCGATTAACCTTTTCAATCCTGAATGGGTTTCGCCAATAATAGGGTATTCCGTAATATCGTGGAGCTTTCATAAAGCCCACCCCGGCGGTTCCGCGCCAGCCACTGATCCTCGTGCGACATGACCAGATCCTGCAGTTCACGGCGCAAGGCATCCACCGATCCGGCACCCGACTGGATGAACACCCCGCGATGCAACGCGTACCGGCTCATCGCCACGGCATGCCGCAATTCAGGAACGACCAGATCCCTGTCACTTCCGCCTGGACGGCAGTCCGTCAACATCGACGCCACCTTGTCGAGCCAGGCATCGGACGCATGATACTGGGTGGGCGCGACCTTGGAAAGATCCAGGCGATTCGCTTTCCAGAACAACAATTGATTGATGGCCGAACAATTCCCGCGCTGGAGGCCAGGTATCCGATCAAGAGTCCGCCCCAGTTCGAGACAGACATTCCCCAGACGCCCGGTCGGATCGTCAAAAAAGTGGCGACTGATGGAATTGGACAAATCGACATCCTGGTTGGTTTTGAGACACCAGCTATAAGCGGCCCCGGCGGCGAATCCGACATAACTAACCGGTAGCACCTGGTGATGACCGCCATCGCCCCAGTCAGTAATCAGAAATCCCGATGCTCCATATTGCCGACCGTTGCGCGCGGCATTCTCCAGATTTGCCAAGGCATTGCCCGTACGCCCCGTGATACTGTTCCAGGCGCTGGTGCCGGGGCATACATGGAACTCGATCCCGGCATCGGCAAAGGCCTTACATTGGCTGTCGAACGGATGATTGCCCTCGTATCCCCAGTTCAGGGCGAGGATATTTTGCGGTAACTCGCGGATCAGTTCTGGCTGATGCAGGATGATGTCGCCCCAGAACTGCATGCGCTTGCCCTTCTTGGTGCAGAGTTTATGAATCTTCTTGAGGAACTCCAGATAAACCGCCGTCGTGCCCTGGGCTTCGGCCTTCTTACGGCTCCGTCCTTTCCCAAGCTCCCAGGTCTCATCGCACCCCACATTGAACAGCGGACTGGAGAAATTCGGAAGGAACTCATCGTAAAGCGTGTCCAGAAGCTGCAGGCTGGCGGCATTGGGGGCCAGCGTCGAGCATGCTTCCTGATCCGGGCACTCCGCAAGATGACGGTACTCCGGATGGCACAACCACCGCTGAAAATGACCAAAGGAATTGAAATTGGGAACCAGTTCAACAAACCGGTCGGCACAGTAGCTGTCCAATTCAAGGATCTCCTCATGCGTGAATGGGCTGGCGTCGTGCCACACCGTCTTATGCGCCGAAAACGCGAAGGTATGCTCGGTATAAAGCTGGATCTGGTTGATGCGCATCCCTGCCAGGCGGTCGATCAGCAGCTTGCATGAAGCCATCGTCGGCACCTTGCAGCGGCTGACATCCAGCATCACCCCCCGGGCTGCAAAATCCGGGGCATCGGCNNCCCCGCGAGCCGCGAAATCGGGGGCATCGGCGATCGCCAGCGTCGGCACATCCGCACCGAACTGCTCGATCAACTGCGCCAGCGCCAGACAACCGTAGAAGGCCCCTGCCTCATCCCCCGCCTCCAGAAGCCGCTGGCTACCCTTCAGCGTCAACGAAAAACCTTGGGGCTTGAGCTTGCGGGACAACCGGATGTCGACCAGTATGGTACCCTGCGTAGGCACAGCAGCGGTCAGCCGCATGGCGTGGTTCAGTGCCCGCCCGATATTACCGGCACATTCACCCACCCGCTCACGCAAATGTCGACTGCACCCTTGGGGCAAAACCAACCACTCCGCCTCAGCCAATGAAATACGGGGGTTCTCAACCGTCACCTGACGTGGCATAGGGAAAAGCTTGAGATTAATCATGATGGTTACCCCTTCAGCGTTAAGAAACAAGAAATCATCCTGCCCCAGCAGCGGCCTGCAGTAAAGAAATATTTATCGACACAGGTAACCTTGTCACGGAAGACACTTGGGCTTGACAACATAGCGATATGAGGCCTACCTTGTGCAACTATGAACACTGGCATTGAACGGATCAGTTTCTATACATCACGCTATGCCCTCGATCTGAAGACACTGGCCGAAGCACGAGGCGTGGACTGGGATAAATACCGCCTAGGGCTCGGGCAGGAGGTCATGGCGGTACCGCCGCCCGANNCGGCCCGGTCATCGCCCGGATGATCCAGCAGGGCTTCTAGACATGCGTCTGCCCTGAACACTTGGGCTTGACAATAGCGAGGTAGGATGCCTACCGTGTGGAATGATGAATGCTGGCATTGAACGGATCAGTTTCTACACCTCGCGCTATGCCCTTGACCTGAAGACACTGGCCGAGGCGCGGGGGGTGGAATGGGATAAATACCGACTCGGGCTCGGGCAGGAGGTCATGGCGGTACCGCCGCCCGACGAGGATATCGTCACCATGGGGGCCTCCGCCGCCAAGCCCATCCTGGACGAACTTGGCTGCGAGGGGATCGACCTGCTGCTGTTTGCCACGGAAAGCAGCATCGATCAGTCCAAATCGGCCGGTCTCTTTGTGCACGGGCTGCTGGGGTTGCCCTCGCGCTGCCGCGTGGTCGAACTCAAGCAGGCCTGTTACAGCGCCACCCTGGCCCTGCGCATGGCCTGCCTCTCGGTTGCGGCCAACCCCCGCAGCAAGGCGCTGGTCATCGCCGCCGATGTGGCCCGCTACGAACTCCGCGGTCCCGCCGAGCCCACCCAGGGATGCGGCGCAGTGGCCATGCTGGTAACCGCCAATCCCGCCATCCTGGCGCTCGACGAGGCGTGCGGCCTCCATGCCCAGGATGTGATGGACTTCTGGCGTCCGAACTACCGCGACGAGGCCGTGGTCGATGGTAAGGCATCCACCCGCATCTACCTGCACTCCCTACAGCAGGCCTGGCAGCATTACCGGGAGCAGACTGGGCGGCACTTGCTGGACTTCAGCCGCTGCTGCTACCACTCACCCTTTACCAACATGGCCTGCAAGGCGCACAAAACCCTGCTCAAGGAGGAAGGGATCGAGGACAAGGACGAGGAGCACATCGAGTGCCAGGTCGGCGAATCCCTGCGCTATAACCGCATCATCGGCAACACTTACAGTGCCTCGCTTTACATCTGCTTGGCCAGCCTGCTCGATCATGCCAGCGATGGTCTGGATAATCAGGCCGTAAGCTTTTTCAGCTATGGATCCGGCTGCATGGGCGAGTTCTTCAGTGGACGAAACATCGAAGGGTATCGCCAGGCCCTCTACACCGCGCAGCACCGGGACATCATCGCCCACCGTACCCTGCTCACCGTGCAACAGTACGAGGATATCTACAACCTGACCATCCCGCGCGACGGCTGGGATTACACCTTCAGCCAGTACCGGACGGGACCCTACCGCCTCTCCGGCATCAGCGGCCACAAGCGCCGTTACGAAGCCGTGAGTTGATCTAACGTCGCTCAACCGTGACAACTCACTGTCACACAGGAAGCATTCAGCCTGAACTTCAGGCTCTTCGATTCCGAAGTCCGAAGATGCCCCCCTATTTGCAGGAATTACTCCGCGTGCTTTCGGTGAAAGGGCTTATCGTTCACCAGGAACGTCAGGAGCAGCCCGAAGGTCAGGATCCCGATGCCGACGGCAAACGAATAGAAAGCCGCCTTTCCCGGAAACTTATCCTTGATCACGGCAGCCATTTGCGGACCGACCACACCGGCAGTGGACCAGGCGGTGAGGAGGATCCCGTAGACGGTGGGCATGAGGCGAGCCCCGAAGATCGTGGTCACGGTCGAGGGGGCCGTGCCGAAACCGCCGCCGTAGCATAGGAGTACATAGCACACAAGCACGCAGAACAGAATCGGGCTCTTGACAAAGAGCAGTGCCGTGAACACAAGGATCTGACTGCCGAGGATGACCCGGAACGTCGTGACGCGCCCCAGCTTATCCGAGACGCCGCCCCAGAACATTCGCCCGATGCCGTTGAACAGCGAGCTGATGGCGATCAGTGTGGCTCCTGCGGCGGCTAGCGCATGGGTCCGACCGGGCTCATCCGTCATTCCGGTATCCACCGCGGTCTCCTTCAACAGATCCTGGAGCATCGGCGATTGCATACCGATAAACATGATGCCCGCACATATATTCGCAAAGAAAAAGAGCCACACCGTAATGAACGGCTTGGAGCGTAGACAATCCCGCGCCGTGGTGGCATCCAGCGCGGCCTGCCTGTTTGCTGGGCTCGCAGGGGGACACCATCCCTCGGGGACATATCCAGCCGGAGGGTTCACCACGAAGCTTCCATGAACCGTCGCCAGCGCCATCAGCACCCCACCGATTACGAGAAATACGGGAATCAGTGAGTCGTCGAACCGGGTCATCAATACGGGCGCCAGAATTTTCGACATGAACAGCGCACCGAGGCCGAAACCCATCACGACCATGCCGGTTACCAACCCCTTCTTATCAGGGAACCATTTCGCGACGGTCGCCACCGGAGTGACGTATCCAAGCCCAAGGCCAATACCGCCAAGGACGCCAAACGCGAGATAGAACATCGGCAGGCTATGCTGCTTCATGGCCAGAGCCGATAGTAGGAAACCCGCTCCATACAGCACCCCGCCAGTCACCGCCAGCTTGCGGGGGCCATACCTTGGCAGGTTGATGCCGCCCCAGGCGGCCGCCAATCCCAGGAACATGATCGCCAGGCTGAAGATCCACATAACCTGGGTGTTATTCCAGTCGAACGTCTTCATGATGGGCTTCTGGAAGAAGCTCCAGGCATAGACGGTTCCTAGACATATCTGCAACAAGGTGCCCATAACGGCAACCAGCCAACGGTTTATTACATTCGTACTATTCATTCTATGTTATTGATATATATCCGCCTTACTGATAAATACGTTACCAGAGGAACTTATTATGGAATATGAACTTATAAAGCGGTTATCTCAATACAAAAAAATATTAATCAAATTGCGATCCATGGGCTTTGTTAAGATTTTTTCTGATAATTTGAGCGATGCCCTTGGTATTTCCGCCTCGCTCGTGCGCAAGGATTTCGCGGCCACCGGGTTAACAGGCAAGCGGCGCGGCGGTTACCAGGTGAATGAGTTGATCGCGAAATTGAATGATCTGCTCGGCAAGAATGGCGAGCAGCACATCATTATCGTGGGCTGCGGCAAGCTCGGTTCCGCACTCATCAACTACAAGGGATTTGAAAACGAGCAGATCCGGATCGTGGCCGGGTTCGACGCCAACCCCGAACGGCAGACACCGGATGCACCGATTCCCATTTTCGCCCCCGACCGCCTGGAGTCCTATATCCGCGAGCAGCGGATCCAGGTGGCGATCCTGACGGTGCCCGAGGAGTCGTCGCTACAGACGATGGAGCGCCTGCAGTCCTACGGCATCCGGGGTATCCTCAACTTCGCCCCGGTGCTGATGCGTTCATCCGAACATTGCAACGTCGAAAATGTTAATCTTGCGCTTGAAGTCGAAAAACTGTTTTATTTTGTCAACGCACAACAATCCAGCCTTAAAATGAAGGAAGATGCATGATCACCCTTGATGCTCTAGTAACGCCCCTGCAAGGCAAGCTAATCGTGCCTGATACCGCAGGACATCCTGTTCGCACCGTGGTTGCCTCCGATCTGATGAGCGACGTGCTGGTCGTCACCAGCGAGGATTTCCTGCTGGTGACATCACTGGCCTCGGACCAGATGATCCGTACCGCCGACCTGGTCGGTGCCTCTGGCGTGATCCTGGTGAACAGCAAGCAGCCACCCGCCTCGTCGCTGAAACTGGCCACCGACCTAGGCATTGCGCTACTCGTGACCCCCCTTCCAAAATTTGAGGCGTGTCTCGCTATCGGAGCCACCTTGGCGACAGGAGATAGCCGTTGAACAGACTGCCCGACCTGAACCCCGAGAACTCGCCCCTGTCGCTGGTCGAGTTGATTTATTCCACACGTATCCGCGACGTGATGACCACCGAGGTGATCACCATTGACCGTCACGAACCCATGCGCACCGCTCAAGAGCTGATGCGTGACAACGGGATTTCCGGACTTCCGGTTGTCGAGGGGAAGCGGTTGTTCGGGATCGTCAGTATCCACGACCTGATCAGCGCAATGCAGGTTGCACAGTTGGATTCGCCCGTGGAGCGGATGATGACCAAACGCGTTATCACCTTAGAAGCGGAGATGCCGCTCTCGATGGCCATCTCCTATTTCAGCAAATATCC